>NZ_FNOA01000002.1:0-114204 GCF_900106885.1 Pseudomonas sp. NFACC14 | reverse complement strand
CCATGTGGGAGCGAGCTCGCTCGCGATGACGGCGGCACAGTCACCCTCGAAGCAAGCCGATCCACCGCTATCGCGAGCAAGCTCGCTCCCACAGGGATCAGATCCCGCTCAGCGCCAGGTCCATGGCGAAGTAGGTGAAGATCAGGTCTGCCCCCGCCCGCTTGATTGCGCCAAGGCTCTCGCGTACCACACGGGCTTCGTCGATGGCGCCGGCCTGGGCGGCGAATTTGATCATCGCGTATTCGCCACTGACCTGGTAAGCCGACAGCGGCAGGTTCGAAGCCTGGCGAATATCGCGGATGATGTCGAGGTAGGCACCGGCCGGCTTGACCATCAGCGCATCGGCACCTTCCTGTTCATCGAGCAGGGATTCGCGCAGGGCTTCGCGGCGGTTCATCGGGTTCATCTGGTAGCTCTTGCGGTCACCTTTCAGGGCGCTGCCGCCGGCCTCGCGGAACGGGCCATACAGCGCCGAGGCGAATTTGGTGGAATAGGCCATGATCGCCGTCTGGTTGAAACCGGCTTCATCCAAAGCCTTGCGAATCGCCTGGACCTGGCCGTCCATGGCCGCCGACGGCGCGATCACATCGGCACCGGCGCGGGCCGCCGCCACGGCTTGCTTGCCCAGGTTGATCAAGGTCCGGTCGTTGTCCACTTCATTGCCGTGGAGCACGCCGCAGTGACCATGGTCGGTGTATTCACAGAAGCAGGTGTCGGACATCACGATCATTTCCGGCACCGCGTCCTTGCAGATCCTGGCCATGCGTGACACCAGGCCCCACTCACTCCAGGTGTCGCTGCCATCGTTGTCCAGGTGATGGGACACACCAAAGGTCATCACCGACTTGATGCCAGCACGGGCATAGCGTTCGATCTCACCGGCCAGCTTCGACTCAGGGATGCGCACCACGCCGGGCATGCTCTTGATCGGTACGAAATCATCGATTTCTTCTTCGACGAAAATCGGCAGCACCAGATCGTTCAGGGTGAACTCGGTTTCCTGGAACAGGCTGCGCAGGCTTGCATTGCGACGCAGGCGGCGTGGACGTGCTTCGGGGAACTGGCTGGACATGGGACTCCTGGGCAAAAAATGCGGCTCGATCACAGGGAGCGAAGCTTATGCCCAGGCCAGCCAGGGCACAAACGCCAGCTGAAAACAGAGTATTACCAGCCGGGTAATAATCGCCTCATACGGTCAACGAGCCGTTGATGCACGTCACCACCGCGCCACCAATCCAGACCTCTTCCCCCAACTGCTCGACATGAATCCGCCCGGCCCGGCCCATCGTCAATCCCTGGCTGACCACATAGGACGCAGGCGCCAGCCCCTTGCCCAACATCCATTGCGCAAGCCCGGCGTTCAAGCTGCCGGTGGCCGGATCCTCGGGCATGCCATCACCGGCGATGAAGCCGCGCACTTCGAAGTGGGCCTCATCGCCATCCACGGCCCGATCCCAGGGTGCGATCACGCCCACGGCCAGGTCCAGCAACTGCTGGTAATCCGGCTCGAGCGTCAGGACTTGCCGGCGATCCTTGAGCATCACCGCCAGCCAGCCGGCACCATTATCGACCCATTGCGCCTCGACAATCGCCTGCGCTGCGAGCCCCAGCCCCTTGCACACCCGCTCCAGCAGCTCGGCCTCCAGCGGACCGGACTTGAGCAAGGGCGGCGCGAGGAACGCCAACCCATGATCGCTGCGGCGCACCCTGACCAGGCCGACGCCGCACTCCTGCACGATCTCCTGCCCTTTGGGCACGCCTCCGGCTTCCAGCCAGGCGTGACAACTGCCCAGGGTCGGATGCCCGGCAAACGGCAACTCGGTGGACGTGGTGAAAATACGCACCCGGTAATCGGCTTCCGGGTGCTGCGGCGCCAACAGGAACGTGGTTTCGCTGAGATTGGTCCAGTTGGCGAAAGCGGCCATGCGCGAGTCACTGAGCCCATCGGCCCCCAGCACCACCGCCAGCGGATTGCCCTTGAGCGGCACATCGCTGAACACATCCAGTTGCTTGTAATCGAATCGGCGGGGCGTCGGTTTGCTCATTCCGGAATCTTCAACCCGCGGGCCACGGCCGGTCGCGCCAGGAAGCGCTCCAATACCCGCGTCACATCGGGGAAGTTCTGGATACCCACCAAATCATCGGCTTCATAAAAACCGATCAAGTTGCGCACCCAGGGAAACGTGGCGATATCGGCAATGGTGTAGCGCTCGCCCATGATCCAGTCCCGCCCTTGCAGACGGCCATCGAGCACCTTGAGCAGGCGCCTGCTTTCCTCGACATAACGATCCCGTGGCCGCTTGTCCTCGTAGTCCTTGCCGGCGAATTTGTTGAAGAACCCCAACTGCCCGAACATGGGCCCGATCCCACCCATCTGGAACATCAGCCACTGGATCGTCTCGTAGCGCGCCGCCGACTCCTGGGCCAGCAACTGTCCGCTCTTGTCCGCCAGATAGATCAGGATCGCCCCCGACTCGAACAACGCCAACGGCTGGTCCCCCGGCCCGTGGGGATCGAGAATCGCCGGGATCTTGTTGTTGGGGTTCAGGGACAGGAACTCGGGCGACAGCTGGTCGTTGTTGGCGAAGTCCACTTTGTGGGGCTCGTACGGCAGGCCGATCTCTTCCAGCATGATCGAAACCTTCACGCCGTTGGGGGTTGGCAGGGAGTAGAGCTGGATCCACTCCGGGTATTGGGCGGGCCACTTCTGGGTGATGAGGTATGGCGTCAAGTCGGGCATGGGGTCGGCTCGGAAATGAAGGAAACCCCGAGGATATCCAAGATGTTGGGGACGACACCACTGCCCGTCACACAATTCACGTCGTCCCTTCTTAATTCAGCAACATCCTGTGGTTAACGTTCGTCCCATCTCCTGACGGAGATCGCTACAGTGCACCGGAATCGAACCAAAGCGCTCGAAGGGACTCTGAGCAATGCCCGCGAAGAACCAACGAGGCGTAACGACAGGGAAAACACCCGAGGCCAAGCGCTTCGCGGTACCGGGGTTTGTCAGCCTGACTCAAGCGTGCTGAAGACTATTATTCGATGATGAACCCACTGAATTTCGCCAGACGCTTCAAACACCGTTCGTGGCTGATGCTGCCGACGCTGCTTGTGGTCTGTGGCCTGGTGCTGTCGCTGGAATCCAGCGTCAGCCGCGCCCAGCCAGCCGACGGCGTACAGACCCTGGTGTTCCTGCGCCACGCCGAGAAACCCGCCGGTGGCCTGGGCCAGCTCAACTGCCAGGGCCTCAATCGCGCCATCGACCTGGCCACCCTGCTGCCGGAAAAATTCGGCAAGGCTGACTACGTGTTTGCGGCCAACCCGACCCGCAATGTCGAAGAGGGTGAGCTGGACAACTCCTACAGCTATATTCGCCCGCTGATGACCATCAGCCCCAGCGCCATCAAGCTCGGGCTGCCGGTAAACATCAGTTTTTCAGCCAACGACACCAGCGACCTGGCTGACGAGTTGCTGCACGACAAGTACCACAACTCCACCATCTATACCGCCTGGTCCCATGGCTACCTGCCGGAGCTGATCAACAAGGTCGCCGGTGAGGCGGTGGGCAAGAAGCAGACCATTACCGAAGACTGGGCATCCGGGGACTTCGATTCGCTGTATGTGCTGACCCTGACCTGGCACAACGGCAAGGCCAGCCTCACCAGCCAGAGCTACAAGCAAGGCTTGGACAATGGCCAGCAAGCCTGTCCGACCTGATCATCAATGTGGGAGCGAGCTTGCTCGCGATGGCGGTGGGTCAGCTTGCCTCAAGGGCGCCTGTGTTGCCGTCATCGCGAGCAAGCTCGCTCCCACAGGTCATCTTCCCCGGGCCGCCCGCTCGCGCAAGTACTCCAGCACCGCCGCCTGCTCCCCCGAGAACTCGATCCGCAAGCCCTTCTTTTCCCGCTGGAACACGTACATCGGGTCGTAATACTCACTCAGCAAACCCTCGATCCAACCGCGATGCACGTCGACGGCACCGCTGTGGGCCTGCTCGGCCAGGGCTGTTTCCAGGATGTCCTTCAAGCGCCGGTGACGGTCGCCACCCAGGCGTTTGTGGATGTTGTCCAGGCTTGCCAGCAATCGCTCGGAAAACAGCGAAAAACCTTCGTCGCCATGTACTGCGACAAACTCCGCACACAGGTCAATGACGTAATCCTGCAGGATCCGTTCGACCCGACGCTCCAGACTGTCTTCCAGCCAGACCATCGGAACCTGCTGCATGCGCTGGTACAAGGACAGTGGCAAGGCGCAGCTGCCGACCGCACGGCTCTCATCTTCCAGCACAAACTGCTCGATGCCGGCGGCGCGTTTTTTCAGCACATCCACGGCCAGGCGGTTTTCAAAATCGATGTTGGAAGGCTGGCCGGTGGCGCGTTTGCCGAAGCTCGAACCGCGATGGTTGGCATACCCTTCCAGGTCCAGGCTGTTGCCCAGTTGGCCCAGCGCTTCGGTCTTGCCGGTACCGGTCATGCCGCCCAGCAGCACCAGGTCGCACTCGGCCACCGCCTGTTCGACGGTGTCCAGCAAGAACGTGCGCATGGCCTTGTAGCCACCGCCGACCCGAGGGTAATCAATGCCCGCTTCGTCCTTGAGCCATTGCTGGACGATCTGCGAACGCAAGCCGCCGCGAAAGCAATACAGCAGACCGTCGGGATGGGCCTTGGCGAACGCCGCCCAAGCCTGGATGCGCTGGGCCTTGGTCTCACCGGACACCAGTTGATGCCCCAGGACGATGGCGGCCTGTTGCCCCTGTTGTTTGTAGCAGGTCCCGACACGTTGCCGTTCGTTGTCGGTCATCAACGGCAGATTGACCACGCCGGGGAAAGCGCCCTTGATGAATTCGACTGGGGCGCGTGTGTCCATCATCGGTCGGTCATGGAGGAAGATGTCGCGGTAATCGGTGATGTCCTGGCTCATCAAGACACCTCGACCGCGTAACGCTGTCGCTCGACCAACTCGCCAATGGGCTCCAGCGCCAGGCCGAGTTCCGTGGCCACCCGCAGGAACTCGTCCTCGCCTTCGGGGGTGACGGCAATCAACAGGCCGCCGCTGGTCTGCGGGTCGCACAGCACTCGCTTGTGCAGTTCCTGGACCCGACCGACCTTGCTGGCGTAGCTGTCGTAGTTGCGCAGCGTACCGCCCGGCACACAGCCCAGGTCGAGGTAGTATTCGACGCCCGGCAGACGCGGCACCGCGTCATAGCGGATGCGCGCGGTCAACTGGCTGCCGTCGGCCATTTCCACCAGGTGCCCGAGCAGGCCGAAACCGGTGACGTCGGTCATCGCCGTCACGCCATCGAGCTTGCCGAAGCGACTGCCGGGTTTATTGAGGGTGCACATCCAGTCACGGGCCAGGCCAACATCGGCAGCGCGCAGCTTGCCTTTCTTTTCCGCCGTGGTGAGGATGCCGATGCCCAGGGGCTTGGTCAGGTACAGCCGGCAGCCGACGGTGGCCGTGTCGTTGCGCTTCATATGGCGCTTTTGCACCAGGCCCGTGACCGCCAGGCCGAAGATCGGCTCGGGCGCATCGATCGAATGCCCGCCCGCCAGGGGAATACCGGCCTCGTCACACACGGAACGACCGCCGCGAATCACTTCCCGGGCAATTTCCGGGGCCAATACGTTGACTGGCCAGCCAAGAATCGCGATGGCCATCAGCGGATCACCGCCCATGGCGTAGATGTCGCTGATGGCATTGGTGGCGGCGATGCGACCGAAATCGAAGGGATCATCGACAATCGGCATGAAAAAATCGGTGGTCGAGACCACCCCACGCTCTTCGTCGATGGCATACACCGCAGCGTCGTCGCGAGAAGCATTGCCGACCCACAGCTTGGGATCGAGGTTCTGCGCACCACTGCCGGCCAGGATCACTTCCAGCACTTGGGGCGAAATCTTGCAGCCGCAACCGGCACCGTGGCTGTACTGGGTCAGGCGAATCGGCTCGCTCATGGGCATCTCTCCGGTCAGTCAAGGGGATCGATTCTAACAGCAACGCCGCCGACTCAGTGCCGTACCGAGCATCCGCCCGTGCAACACTTTGGTGCTGCTTCAGGCGGGCGTGAAGCATTCGGCGCACCCTGCCTGACCAAAAGGACAGGAAAACAGCCTCAATCTCAAGCTTTTCAAGCCACTGCACAAAATTGGTATGGGATGTGCAAACGTTTGCGCATTCGATCCTGCCCCAGCGGATCGACGATTTTTTTCAATCACGGAACCCGGGCTTCGGCCCGCACGAACAAGGACTTTCCATGCACTTCACTTCCCGGTGTCGCGCCACGCCCGGCGTATGGGCAGCCACCCTGCTACTGACCGCCGTTACCGGACTACTCAGCGCCACGACCCACGCCCAACCCACCGAGGTGTCCGCCCAAGGCGAAGCCCTCAGCCCTGAAGCCACCCCGTCGAAGAAAGGCGCCTACCTGTCGGACTGGTACAACCAGGACCTGACGCTCATCGGCAGCAAAGACATCAGCTTCGGCCCGCAACCGGTCGACGATATCTATCTGGAATATGAATACTTCGGACGCAAGGGGCCCTTCGAACTCTATGGCTACGTCGACATCCCGAAGATTTTCAACATTGGCAACAGTCACGACAAAGGTGCGTGGGACCACGGTTCACCCGTGTTCATGGAACACGAGCCGCGGATTTCCATCGACTACCTGGCCGGCCGCAGCCTGGCCATCGGGCCGTTCAAGGAATGGTATGTGGCGTTCGACTGGATCTACGACCACGGCAGCAACAGCGCCAATCGCGCGAACACCTTGTACAGCGGCCTGGGCACCGACATCGACACTCACTCGAGGGTCAACTTGTCGGCCAACCTCTATGGCCGTTATCAATGGGAAAACTATGGCGCCAGCAATGAATATTCCTGGGACGGCTACCGCGCCCAACTCAAGTACATCGTGCCGATCAGCCAGTTCAGCAATGGAGCCTCGCTGACGTACATTGGCTTCACCAACTTCGACTTCGGTTCGGACCTGCACAAGGACAACCCGGCCCGCACCGCCAACGCCACGGTCGCCACCAATGTCTTGCTGTACGCGTTCACCCACGTGCGCTTCACTCTGGTGGGCCGCTACTTCCACAACGGCGGCAACTGGCAGGATGGCAGTGAACTCAACTTTGGCGATGGCAACTTCCGCGCCCGCTCCGATGGGTGGGGCTATTACGCCGGGGTCGGCTATCAATTCTGAGCACATCGTCGCAGCACCCTTTCGAATCCATGGAGGTCACGAACACATGATCAATCGCCTGTTTGCTTCAATCGGCCTGGCAAGTACTGCACTCTTCGCGACAAGCGCCGGGGCCGCACCGCCACTTCAACCCAAAGTGATGCTGATCACGATGTTCGCCCCCGAAGCGCAGAACTGGATCGAACGCTTGCAGCTCAAGGATGAAATCCGTATACCGGGTCTGTCCGCCGAGTACCCGACGATCCGCTGCAATGCCGAACGGGTCTGCCTGCTGATCACCGGCATGGGCCAGACCAACGCGGCGGCTTCGACCCTGGCCCTGGCGCTCTCCCCGACCGTCGACCTGCGCAAGAGCTATTTCCTGGTGGCCGGGATCGCCGGCATCAACCCGCACCACGGCACGCTCGGCACAACCGCCTGGGCCCATTACCTGGTGGAGTTCGGTACTCAATGGGAGCTGGATTCGCGGGATGTGCCCAAGGACTGGCCCACCGGCTACCTGGGCATCAACACCAAGGGGCCGAACGAAAAGCCGCCGCTGGACTACAAGACAGAAGTCTTCGAACTCAACCCGGCCCTGCAAGCCAAGGCCTTTGCCCTCAGCCAGCAGGTGACCCTGGCCGAAAGCAAGGAGTCGGCCGCCTGGCGCTTGAAATATCCGTATGCCCCGGCCAACCAGCCGCCGGTGGTGACCCGCTGCGACACCCTGGCCGGCAACACCTGGTTCTCCGGCACGCGCCTGAGCGAGCGCGCCGAAGTCTGGACCCGCCTGCTCACCGACAACAAAGGCGTCTACTGCACGACCCAACAGGAAGACAACTCGACTTACGAGGCCTTGCTGCGGGCCAGCCGTGAAGGTCGGGTGGACATCAACCGGCTGGCAGTGCTACGGGCCGGGTCCGACTTCGACCGCCCCGAGCCCGGTGGCAATGAAGTGGATAACCTGCTCAAGTACGCCGACCAGGGCGCGTTCGTCCCTGCGCTGGAAAACCTGTTCCGCACCGGCAACCCGCTGGTGCAGGACATTGTGAAGAACTGGTCGGCGTGGAAGAACGGCGTGCCAGGACTCTGATCTTTCAGCGCCAGGATCCTTTGTGGCGAGGGGATTTATCCCCGCTGGGTCGCGAAGCGGCCCCAAGTCTGCCCCGCCCTGATGAGCGGGGCTCAGGACCGCTCCGCGCTCCAACGGGGATAAATCCCCTCGCCACAGGGAACTGATTGGGCTGTTCTCAACGGCTCAGCCAATGGAATTTTCCCTCCCGGGCAGGATCATTTGAACATCAACCGCGCGCCCCCAGGAGACCGCCAATGCCTCTCACACCCTCCGCCGCCGACAGCACTCACCTGGACTACGGTCTCGACACCCTGTTCGGCCGCCAGACCAAAAGTATCGACTGCCAATACGCCGTCCAGCGCCTCGACGAGGACAAGCCGGTGTGGTTCGCGCTGCACGTTCAACCGCCGATGCCGGACGACCTGGACAAGGCCGAGATCGTGGTGTTCAGCGCCGAGGGCCGGCGCCTGAGCGGCATCGTCCGCAGCACTGAACGCCTGGCCGATGGCAGCCTGCAACTCAACGTGGAACCCGACTGAACCGTTCAGGCCTGACGGGCATTGCTGCGATACATGAACACCAGCGCCAATGCCAGGCAGGCCATGGCAAGGACTCGACTGCCGGACAATTCGATGGCCGGGTTGCCCAGCCAGCCGAAATTGTCGATCAGCATGCCCATGCCCAGTTGTCCGACGATGACCGCCACGGTGGCCACGGCCGTGCCGACCCTGGGCACCGCGCCCACCATCACCATCATGTACACCACACCGAACAAGGCCCCGCTGAGTTGCCATTTCGGCATGTCCAACAGCGTCAAGCCGTGGGCCGGCTCGAAAAACACGATCAGCAGCCCGGTGGTCACCGTGCCCACCGTGAACGTCAGCAAGCTGCTGCGCAACACACCGACCGTCTGGCCCAGGCGCCCGTTGATAGCCGCCTGCACACTCAACACCGCACCGGCCGCGACGACCAGCAACAACAAAACAAACAGATTCATGTTCAACCTCGGGCAATCAGGACAAGGGCAACGACAATCAAGGCCAACGCCAGCCAGCGTTCGCCATTGACCCGCTTGCGGGCCGTCCCGAACCAGCCGAAATGATCGATCAGGACACTTTTACCCACCTGGCCGGAGAGAATCGCGACCATGGTCATGGCGATGCCGATGTGCGGCGTGGCGAGTGTCAGCACGACCACATAGATCGGACCGAGAAAACCGCCGATCAATTGCCAGCGTGGCAACTCATGCAAGGCTGGGCCTCGCTGCCGGCCACTGAGCAACAACAGCAGGAAAAGGATCGCCGAACCGACGCCGAAGATGCTCAGCGTGGCCCACAGATGCCCGACCTGGGCCCCGAGCGGCCCGAGCAGGCCGGCTTCCACCGACAAGCCCATGCCGGCCAGGATCACCAGAGGCAGCAACAGCCAGCGCAGTAATGTCCGGGGTCTGGCGGGTGTCGATACCGGCACGGCTTCGCTCAACGAAGATGTTTGCATGAGTCAAAACCTGTTCACTTGAAAGAGGGCCGGCATTATCGGCTGGTGCCGCTGTGCGATAAATGTGAGTATCCCGACAACACTTTTGCGCAATACGCACAGGAAAGCCCGCACCATGCATGGCCTCGATGAACTGGGCTTCAAGGCATTGCGATTGTTCGTCGCCGTGCTCGATCACGGCAGTTTTTCGGAAGTCGCACGGCGCGAAGGCTTGGCGCCGTCCTCGATTTCCCGGCAGATCCAGTTGATGGAACAGGCCCTGAACCAACAGTTGCTCTATCGCCACACCCGCGCCGTTTCACCCACCGAGGCTGGCCGCCTGTTGGGGCATCATGCACGGCTGCTGCTGGTGCAACTGGAGGAAGCCGAACAGGCGCTGCAGGAGCAACACAGCGAACCGTCCGGACTGGTGCGGATCAATGCGCCGGTGGTGTTTGGCCAGCGCCACCTGACACCGTGGTTGGGGCAGCTATGCGAGCGTTATCCGAAGCTGCAACTGGAGATCCAGCAGACCGACAGCTACGTCGACCCACTGCAGGAAGGCGCCGACCTGCTGTTCCGCATCGGTGCGCTGCACGATTCGAGCATGCAGGCGCGCATCCTCGCGCCCCATCGCTTCCAGATCGCCGCCAGCCCGACCTACCTGGCCCGCCACGGCGCACCACTCAAGCCCCAGGACCTGGTTCACCACCGGTGCCTGGCCTACAAGGGCGTGACCGGCCAGCAGCGCTGGTTCTTCCGCCGCCCAGGCCAGGCCTGGACCCCCTACAGCGTCAGCGGCCCGATCACCGGCAACCACGCCGACACCTTGACCCAGGCCGCCGAACAAGGCCTGGGGCTGGTGATGTTCCCGTCGTGGTTGATCGGCGAAGCCGTGCGTAACGGCACGCTGGTCCCGGTGCTAAAGGATTACCAGGCGTCCAACAGCCTCGAACCGCAACAGATCGCCATCCTCTGGCCGGGCAGTCGACGCCTGTCGGTGAAGGTCCGCACGGTCATCGATTTCTTTCTCGAGTGTTTTGGCGAAGTGCCCTACTGGGATCGCTGAACACGGCGCGGCCTCAGTCGAACTTGACCAACGGCCTTGAACCCCGGCACTTCGATGCGCAACCTGAGCGAGGCGGTGCTAACGTGACGGCCCACCTCCGACAAGGATGATCGCGTGCTGCTGCTCCTAATCGCCCTGGTCGCGCTACTGGGGATGCCGTATCTGTTCCCGACGGTACGGCCGGTGTTGAGCGGGCCGGCCTTTGCCTTGGGCGTCGCGGTGTCAGTGGCCATGTTGCGGGTGACCCGCCGCCTGCTGAGGCAGGCGGCATCGCCAAAATGACGGTCTCTTGCTGGAGTCCGGGACGACGCCCATGGGATGATCGGCCTTCAAGCGCGACCATCCGTGGAGATTTTCAATGTCATTGCTGAGTAAACAAGCCGCCGTCCTGTTGCTGGGGGCCTTCGCCAGCCTGGTCGTGGTATCCACCCTGGCGGCCCCGGCCAAACCTGCCAGCGATGCACCGGCGCAGAAGGTGTCGATGCTGGGCGGCAAGTTCACCTTCACCTTGCCCAAGGGTTTTACAGCGACGCCATTGCCCGCCGGTGAAGCCGCCCAGGGCACCGCCGGGGCGACGGGGACGATGTACAGCAATGCCACCAGCAAGACCGTGGTGATCGCAGCGGAAAACACCATCATCGACGGTGCGAATGTGAAGGATGACGATGGCGCGTTCCTCGACGCTACCATGGCCGACTTCGCCGCCCAGCGCCTCAAGTCCCTGCCGGATGCCAAGCTCCTCAGCGAAAAAAGCCTGAAGCAAAAAGGTACCGGCGTGGGCCTGCGCCAACTCGATACCCGCGCGACCCAGGGCGGCGGACCGACCCTCGACACCACCTTGCTGGGAGCCTCCGGCACGCGCATGGCGGTGGTGCAGATCATCTCCCGGGCCAGCGACAAGACCGGCCATGAAGCGTTGGTGAAACAGATCGCCAGCGGTCACTAACCCCCTCAGAACATGTGGGAGCCGAGCTTGCTCGCGATGGCGTCGGCACAATCAGCATAGATGCAAGCTGACACACCGCTTTCGCGAGCAAGCTCGCTCCCACAGGGTTTGTGGAGGTTCATGAGTTTTGCATCCAGCGCAGGTCCATTGTGGGAGCGAGCTTGCTCGCGATGGCGGCGGCACAATCAACATCGACTCAAGCTGACCCAGCGCTTTCGCGAGCAAGCTCGCTCCCACAGGGTTTGTGGAGGTTCATGAGTTTTGCATTCACCACCATGATGCGGTGGTGTGTCTAGCCACCATCGGTGTCGATGTCAGCATCCGTGTCGTCACCGGATTTCGGCCGGTCCGGGTCAGGCTTGAAGCCGGGGCTGAAGGTGTTGTCATTGTCCTGATAATGCTGCTTCTGATCGACCTCAGTGGCGGCGCTGTCAGCCTGGTCCGCTCCTGCAGGACTGACGGGCTCGGCACTCGAAGGCTTGCCCGGGACCTGGGGATCGATGGCCGGATCGTTGCGCGGGGATGGCGCCTGCGCCTGGCCTTGTTGCTGGGTGTCTGCGGGATCGTCGTTCATGGGCACCTCGTTCATGACAGGGCCGGATGGATGACCGGTCTTGAACATTCGAAGGTGACGCGACGGCTTCGGTTCCATTTGTTTAAGACGCCGCGATCAACCGCCCAGCACGCTCCTCACCATCCGGGCCAGTGCGTCCGGACCGTAGGGTTTGCTCAACAAATGGGTATCGGGGCTCAATTGATGGTTGCGGGAGATGATGTCCCGGGTGTGCCCCGAGGTGAACAGCACGGGGACCGGCGGGGTCTGCACCTTGGCCCAGGCGGCCAGGTCGGAACTCTTGATCAGGCCGGGCATGACCACGTCGGTGAAGATCAGGTCGACCGGGGTGCCATCCAGCAGCAGCTTCATCGCCTCATCGCCGTTGGCGGCCGTGAGGGTCCTGTAGCCGGACTGCTCCAGCAGTTCCACCGACGCGCTGCGCACCTCGGCGTTGTCCTCCACCACCAGGATCGTCTCTTGCCGGCCGGAATGAAGCGCATCATGTTGCTCGGTTTCCCCGGCTTCGGGCGCAAGGCTTCGAGGGAAATACATCCGCACCCGCGTGCCTTCGCCCAGGTCACTGGCGATCTCGATATGACCGCCACTCTGCTTGACGAACCCGAACACCATGCTCAATCCAAGCCCGGTGCCCTGGCCATCGGTCTTGGTGGTGAAAAACGGTTCGAACACCTGCTTCAGGACATCGGGCGGCATGCCAACGCCGCAATCGATCACCGACAGCCGGACATAATCGCCGGCCGCAATTCCCTTGCCGGCGCAGAACGCGTCATCGAGCACGATATTCTCGCCGATCAGATGGATAGTGCCCTCGCCCCGCATGGCATCACGCGCATTGATCGCCAGGTTCAACAGGGCATTTTCCAACTGATTGCGATCGACATGGATGCACCAGGGTTCCTGGGGCAGGCTCACTTCAATCAGGATGGTTTCGCCCAAGGCCCGCTGCAGCAGTTCACCCATGCCCTCGTAGATGCGCCGAGGGTTGTAGACCGCCGGTGACAATGGCTGGCGCCGGGCGAAAGCCAACAGCTGCGATGACAACTTGGCCCCCCGCTCCACGGCTTCGATGGAGGCACTGACCCGTCGTTGCACATTGGCGTTGTCCCGTTCGTGGCGGGCCAGCAAGTGCAGATTGCCGGCGATCACCTGCAGCAAGTTGTTGAAATCATGGGCCACGCCACCGGTGAGGCCGCCAATGGCCTCGAGCTTCTGCGACTGGCGCAACTGCTCTTCGGCTGCCAACCGCGCCTGCACCTCGTCGGCGACACGTTGCTCCAGGTCGCGGGTGAATTTGAGCAGCGAAGCTTCGGCCGTCTTGCGTTCGTCGATATCAATCAGCACTCCCGGAAACCGCAGGGGCCGGCCTGTCCTGTCGAACTCGCATCGACCGCTGGCCAGCACCCACCGGTAGTCACCGCCCAGGCGGCGAACCCGATACTCGGCGCTGTAAGGCGTGCCTGTGCGAACGGTCAGTTCGACCCGCTGGTTGACCTCTTCGAGGTCGTCCGGGTGGATGCCCTGGCGGGCAATCTCGATGGGCAGTGCGTCCAGCGGACAGTCGGGGGGGTAGTTGAAGGTGCGGGCAAAACGCTCATCGCCCGACAGCGTGTCGGCCTGGATGTCCCAGACGAACGATCCCAGCAAGGGCCCGGCCGAAAGCGCCAGCTGAATGCGTTCATTGACCGCGCGGTAACTGCGTTCGGCCTCTTGCCGGGCGCGCTCGGTCAATACGTGCTCTGTGGTTTCCACCACAATCGCCAGCACACCCGCCGGAGACTGGTCATCATCGGGCACCGGGCTGTAGTAGAGGTCCATCCACACGTCTTCAGGCTTGCCATCGCGCAGCAGGACCAGCTCTTTGCTGCGGTAGGACAAGGTGCCGCCGGCCAGACAGACGTCCAGTACATGGCGATTGAATTCGGCCACCTCCGGCCAGCCCAACTCCACCGCGCACCCCAGCAAGTAGGGGTGGCGGCCGCCGGCGAACTCGGCATAGGCATCGTTGTAAATCATGAAGCCCTGGCGGCCCCACAACATCACTATCGGCAGGGGCGAAGCCAGCAACAATTGGACAGCGCTACGCAAGCTGGCGGACCAGTGCTCGATGGCGCCCAACTCGGTTCGGCTCCAATCGAACGCCCGGATACGCCCGGCCATCTCACCGCCCCATCCAGGGCAGCCGTGATTCTGGGATAGAAACTCCATGGTCGACTCTGAACCTCAAAATGCCTGCAGGGAATCGACAGACACAAATCCCTTGCGATCAGAGCTTCGAGCGCCGGGTTGGCGTTTGGTTTCATGTGAGGGCGCAGTTCGGATCGGGGAGACGATTAACACTGTGGCGAGGGGATTTATCCCCGCTGGGGTGCGAAGCAGCCCCCATGATTCATCAGCCACCGTGGTGTATCAGACGGGACGCAGGGGGTTGCTGCGCAACCCAGCGGGGATAAATCCCCTCGCCACGTAATTCCGATGCCGCAGCAATCGTGTCTCCAGCCTGCGAATTCAGCGGAAATCGCGGCTCTGCACTTGGATACCCGCCAGCAATTCAGTCAGGTCGCTCAAGCGCCCGGCGATCAAGTGGCGGACCTCGCCGACGCTTTCCCAGCGGCCATCGACCCTGAGCAATTGCGAGCCCACCAGGGTCTTGCGTTGGCGCTCGGCCAGGTCGCGCCAGACCACCACATTGAGGTTGCCGAACTCATCTTCCAGGGTGACGAAGGTCACGCCGCTGGCCGTGCCCGGGCGTTGACGACCGGTGACCAGCCCGGCGACGCTGACATTGCGGCCATGCTCCACGTCCTGCAATTCCCGGGAGCTGCGGCAGCGTCGGGCGCGCAGTTCGGGACGCAGCAGGGCCAGCGGATGAGGGCCCAGTGTCGTGCCCAGCGTGGCGTAATCGGCAAACAGGTTTTCCCCCAGTGTGGGTTCGGGCAGCGCCACGGGCGGTTCTTCCTGGCTGGGCAAACCGGCGAACAAGCCCAGTTGCTTCTGCACTCCGGCCACTTCCCAGCGGGCCCGATGGCGATCCCCCGCCAAACCCTGCAAGGCCCCCGCGTCGGCCAGTTGCGCCTGGGCCCGGGCATCGAGTTGCGCGCGCTCGCCCAGGTCGGCCACATCGCTGAAGGGCCGATGCCGGCGCGCCGCTTCGATACGCAGGGCATCCTCTTCGCGAAAGCCCTTGACCAGGCGCAGCCCCAGGCGGATCGCCGGTTGCCGGCCTTCCATGGGTTCGAGGCTGCAATCCCAATCGCTGGCGCGCACATCCACCGGGTGGATCGACAGTTGATGCCGGCGGGCATCCTGGAGGATCTGGTCCGGGCTGTAGAAGCCCATAGGCCAGCTGTTGATCAGGGCACAGGCGAACGCTGCCGGCTCGTGGCATTTGAGCCAACTGCTGACGTAGGTCAGCAAGGCGAAACTGGCGGCGTGGGATTCGGGAAAACCGTAATTGCCGAAGCCTTTGATCTGTTCGAAGATTTGCGCGGCGAACTCAGCGGTGTAGCCGTTTTTCTTCATCCCCGCTGCCAGGCGTTCTCGATGGGGCTCCAACCCGCCATGGCGTTTCCAGGCGGCCATGGAGCGACGCAACTGGTCGGCCTCGCCGGGCGTGTAGTCGGCCGCGACAACGGCAATCTGCATGACCTGCTCCTGGAACAACGGAATGCCCAGGGTCCGCCCCAGCACTGTCTCCAGCGCTGGCGAGGGGTACGTGACAGCCTCCTCCCCGTTTCGCCGTTTCAGGTACGGGTGCACCATGCCGCCCTGGATCGGCCCCGGTCGTACGATCGCCACTTCGATCACCAGGTCGTAATACGTCTTGGGCTTGAGCCGGGGCAGCATCGCCATCTGCGCCCGTGATTCGATCTGGAACACGCCGATGGTGTCCGCGCGACTGATCATCTCGTAGGTCGCCGGATCGTCCTTGGGCAACGACGCCAGGGTATGGGGTTGGCCCCGGTAGTGTTCGATCAGATCGAAGCATCGACGAATCGCGCTGAGCATGCCCAAGGCCAGGACATCCACCTTGAGCAGCCCGACCGCGTCCAGGTCGTCCTTGTCCCACTGGATGATGGTGCGCTCGGCCATGGCGGCATTTTCCACCGGCACCAAGGTGTCCAGGGGCTGCTCGGAAATCACGAAGCCGCCCGGGTGCTGGGACAAATGCCGGGGGAAGCCGATCAATTGCTGGGTCAGGCTCAGCACCCGGCGCAACACCGGGCTGTCCGGGTCGAAGCCACCTTCACGCAAACGGTCCAGCGGCGGTGCTTCATCGCTCCAGCGCCCACAGCAGTCAGCCAATGCATTGACCTGGTCCGGCGGCAGGCCCAGGGCCTTGGCGACGTCCCGCACCGCCCCTGCACCGTGGTAGCTGCTGACCACCGCAGTCAGCGCCGCGCGATGGCGCCCGTAACGCCGGAAGACGTATTGCAGCACCTCTTCGCGGCGGTCATGTTCGAAATCCACATCGATGTCCGGTGGCTCGTTGCGCTCCTTGGACAGGAATCGCTCGAACAGCAGGTCGGTCTGGCTCGGATCGATTTCGGTAATGCCCAGGGCATAACACACCGCCGAATTGGCCGCCGAACCACGTCCCTGACAGAGGATGCGCTGCTGTCGGGCGAAGCCGACGATGTCCTGCACGGTGAGGAAATAGCTGTCGTAGCCCAGCTCGGCAATCAACGCCAATTCCTTGTCGATCTGTCGCCGGACCTTATCACTGACCCCATCAGCCCAACGCGCGCGCATGCCACGCTCGGTCAACACTCGCAACCAGGACGCCGGATCATGGCCCTCGGGCACCAGTTCACGGGGGTATTGATAACGCAATTGGTCGAGGTCGAAGGTGCAGCGCCGGGCAATCTCAAGCGTTTCGTCGAGCAAGGCATGGGGATAGAGATCCGCCAGATCCTTGCGGCTGCGCAGGTGGCGCTCGCCGTTGGGGTGCAAGCGCTGGCCGGCCTCGGCCACCGTGACGTGGTGACGGATGGCGGTCATGGTGTCCTGCAAGGCGCGACGGCCGCGCACGTGCATGTGCACATCGCCGCTGGCCACGGCTGGAAGCGCCAGGCGCTCGGCCAGCGCCAACGAGTCTGCCAACCGGCGGCGGTCGTCCTGCCCGCAATGCAACTGCACCGTCAGCCACAGGCGTCCGGCAAACCTCGACTGGAGCCAGCGGCCCTGTTCTTCGGAGGCTTTATCATCGGGCACCCACAGCACCAGCAAACCCGGCAGGGGCTCGTCGAAGTCCTCCCGCACGATGCGATAGCGGCCCTTCTCGCTGCGCCGCCGGGCGCGAGTGATCAACCGGCACAAGGTTTGATAACCGTCCAGGTTTTCCACCAGCAACACCAGTTTCGGACCGTACTCGACCTGGATTTCGCTGCCGACGATCAGTGGCAGGTCCAGCTCCCTGGCCGCCTGCCAGGCCCGGACGATCCCGGCCAGGGTGCATTCGTCGGTGATCGCCAGGGCCTGGTAGCCCTGCTGCTTGGCGCGACGGCACAACTCCAGGGCACTGGAGGCGCCGCGCTGGAAGCTGAAGTTCGACAGGCAATGCAGCTCGGCATACTCAACGCTCATGCGAACCAGCCCTGCAGCCACAGCGGACCGCCCTCGCCCACCGGTCGATAGGCCCAGCCACGTTGTCCGCTGCGGGTTTCGATCAGGTAATAGTCGCGGCGCACATCCGCACCGTCCCACCAACCGGTCTCGATGCGCTCGGGGCCCATGAGGATGTGCGCCTGGCCTTGCGCCAATGCCTGGGGCTCCTCCAGCAGCCAGCCGGGACGCTGCACGCCGTCGCGCACCGGACAAGTCTGGGATCGGGGTTGGGGCGTCATCTGCCAGGCGCACTCAGGCCGATGGTCGTCGCGAAACCCCAGGCCCTGCACGGCGTCATCCCCCAGCCGGGCCCGCAAGCGTTCGCGCAGTTGCTCCCAGGGCAATGATTGTTGGGGGCGTTCGTCGAACAGCTCCAGGCGCTGGGGCACGAAACTCGGCAGGTCTTCGGCACACAAGCGAAAGCCCCGCACCGGGGCCTCGACCTGCACCTGTTCCAAGCGACCACGGGCCAGTTCGAAGAGCATCGCCGGGTCCCGTTCGGCGCTGAGCAGGCCGACCTTGACCACTGTATCCGGCAACCCGACGTGCTCCAGGTGCAAGTCGAAGCGTTGCACGCCGCTGTCGCGTCCGCAGAGGAAGGCCGACAGGTCACCGGTCAGGCGACGCAACGGGAACAACAGCGCCTGATGGGATTGCACGTCATAGTTGAGCTCGATGCGCACATCGAAACGGTCCGGTGGCAGGTAGAACGACAGCGCCAGGGTGCGATGGCCCGTCAACGCGTCGAGGTGCTTGAGCACCTGGGCCTCGAAGCGCCGGGCCAGGGTCTGCCGGGGCAAGGCCTGGACCTGGCTCAGGCGACGCAGGCCCATGCGCGACAGCGCCGTGGCGACGTCGGGCTCCAGACCGATTCGCTCCACGGGCATGTGTCCCAGGTATTGTTGCAAGGTCTCGGCATCGGGCACCACCAGGGCGTCATAGGCATTGGCCAACACCCGCGCCGCCACTGGGTTCGGGGCGGCGACGATGCGATGACGAAAGCCCAGCTCGGTCAGCTCGGCTCGCAAGCGCGCCTCGAACACCGGCCAGGGCCCGAACAGGCCCAGGCTCGACTCGATCTCGAACAGCAGCGTACGCGGATAATGCACGCTGACCTGGGCGCTGAAACGGTAGGCCCAGGCTGCCAGGAACTGCTGCCACTGTTCGATCTGCGCCGCGTCGTATTCCGCGGTGGCAAAGCCTTTGCTCATGGCCTGGGCGGCGGTCATGGTCTGGCCGGGCCGCAAGCCCAGGGCCCTTGCCTGCGCATTCACCGCTTGCAGCACCCGACGCTGGGCCGGGCCGGTCAGCAATGCCAGGGGCTGGTCGGGATCGGGGCGCTGACGCAGCGCGGCATCCAGCGCCAATTGCGGGAAGAGAATACAGACCCAGCGCATCGCAACCTCAATGCCCGGTTTGTGGGGCGAGCGTGGCAAAGGCAATCGGCGCCGAACGGACCAGCCCGCCCCGGCACTTGAGCACGCGCAACTGCGCAGGCCGGGTATCGATGGCAATGCGCAGGGCCGCCGGTGACGGGTTGATGGCTTCCTGGATCGAGCGCCAGGCGAACGCCAGGGCCTGGCCGGTTTCCGCCGCCACTTGCAAGCGCCGCAAGGCCCGGTCGTCCGCGTGGCGGGGCCAACACAGCACCGCGCCACAACTGCCCGAACGCAGGCATTGTTCGGTGGCCCACAGGGCATCGCGTTCATCGGCGCGGATCACCGATAACTGGCGCAGGTCGATCCCGGCGTTCTGCCAGGCCTGGGGATAAGGCACGAACGGCGGCGCCACCAGCACGATCCGCTCCCCCGCTGCCGACAGCCGCGCCAGGGTCGGCCACACCAATTGCAACTCGCCCACGCCCGGCGCGGCGATGAGCAGTTCCGTCAAGGCCGCCTCCGGCCAGCCACCACTGGGCAACACCGCATCCAGTGCTGCATGGCCAGTGGGTTGCGGACTGGCGGCCGGCGGCGCAGGCCGGCCCTTCCAGACCTGGCCGCCGTTAAACAGCGTGTCCAGCGCAACGACAGCGCCCATCAACCTTGCCTCACCAAGCCACAGAACACCCCTTCTATCGCCAGGTCCTGGTCGGCCTCGACGATGATCGGCTGGTAGGCCGGGTTACGCGGCAGCAAACGCACCCGCTCGCCGATGCGCTCGAAGCGCTTGATGGTGACTTCACCGTCCAGGCGCGCCACGACGATCTGGCCGTTGGAAGCCTGGGGTGTGCGCTGCACGCCCACCAGGTCACCGTCGAGAATGCCGTCCTCGATCATCGAATCGCCCTGGACCCGCAACAAGTAGTCCGGCGCCTTGGTGAAAATCGCCGGATCCAGCATCAGGCGGCTGTGAACCTCGGCGTCGGCGCCGATCGGCACGCCAGCCGCCACTCGCCCCAGCACCGGTACGTCCAGCAGCTCGGGCCGTGGCGGCTGGTTCAACAGCCGGATGCCCCGGGCCTGGTGCGGATTGACTTCGATGAAACCGGCCTCGGTCAGCGCCATCACATGCTTGCGCGCCACGCTACGGGAGGCGAAACCGAACGCCTCGCTGATTTCAGCGAGGCTAGGGGGCTGACCCTGAGCGGCGATGCGTTCGCGGATGAAGGTCAGGATGGCGGTGCGGCGAGGAGTGAGAGTCGTCATGGAGTACATTTGTACTCTTTCGGGATTTTTCTGACAAGCGCCGCCAGTCAGTTCACAGCTTGCCTGTACCGCCTTCATCGCGAGCAAGCTCGCTCCCACAGGGGGCCGAGGTGATCATGTAGCCTCAAGCCCCGCCAGGTAGGCCCACGGGTAAATCCCGCGCTCATGCCCGTCACTGAAAACCAGTTGCACCCCGTAGCCCTGTGGGTTGACTGCCACCACCCGGATCCGCGGATCGACCTGGACGGTCAGCCCTTGCAGGCGCAGCGCCCGGCACCGCGAGCATGGGCAGTGGCGGCGCAGGGTGACGTGGTCCAGGCGTTGCTCGCGGCCGCCGGGCCAGTCCAGGCGCAATTGACCCTTGCCTTGGGAATTGCCGATCGCCTCCGGGCTCATTGCAGTTGACCCAAGGCAATGCGTACGGCTTTGCGCACTTCGGGGTCGCCATCGTCCTGGGCCGCCTGCAACGCCGGGATTGCACCTGGTTCGTTCAACTCGCCCAAGGCCAGGGCCGCTTCCTTGCGCAAGTTGCTGATGCGATGGCCCAGGGTTTCGATCAAGGCCGACAACGCCGGGGCGTAACGCAAGCGACCGAGGCTGCGGGTCGCCCGCAAGCGCACTTGCCAATAATCGTCGCCCAAGGCCTCGACCAGGGCCGGACCGGCATCGGTATGACCGACCTTGCCCAAGGTGGTGGCGGCTTCTTCGCGCACTGCCCAGGCTGGATCCCGGAGGGCCTGGCGCAGCGCCGGCAAGACCTGCGCATCCGAAGCCAGGCCAAGGGCGCCGGTGGCCGCGCGGCGCACCTCAGTATCCGGATCATCACTGGCCAACCGGGCCAGGGCCGGCAAGGCGTCGAGGTGCTTGAGCCAGCCCAGCACGCCAACCGCCTCGCGACGCACGCTGGCATCGCCGTCAGCCAGGGCGACGATGGCCGCCGGCGCCGCCTCGAGCAGACGCAGCTCGCGCAAGGCCCTGAACGCCGCGACGCGCACACCGGCCTCGGCATGGGCCGTCCAAGGCAGGATCACCCTCCCCGCCGCCTCGCTCTTGAGCAGGCTCAGGCTCTGGGCGGCAGCGGCCTGCACACTTGGCGATGGATCGGTCAGGGCCTCGCACAAGGCGCCCACCACTGGCGCGTCCTCCCAGGCTTCAAGCAATCGCGCAGCTTCGGCTCGCACGTCGGCACTGGGATCTTCAGCCAGACGGTCCACCAGCCACAGCAGGCCTTCAGGCTCCTCAAGGTCGGCCAGTTCGATCAGGGCGATGCGGCGCACGCCCGGATCCTCATCAGTCAGGCGTGGTTGCAGGGCAAGGATGTCGTCGTTGTCGGTGTTTTCGAATAGAGAGGTCATAGGGCAAATCGCGGCAAGGAGGTTTCAGGGGGAAGCCCGAGAGGATTGAGGCGCGGCAACTGCCGGCCGTCTTCATGGCGCAGCAGGTCGAGGCAGTGGCGCTTCAAGCGGGAGAATTCAGGGCGGGTGACCAGTTCGGTCGTGCGTGGCCGTGGGAAGTCCAGGCGCAGGTCCTCGATGATCCGCCCCGGACGCGGGCTCATCACCAGCAAGCGATCGGCCAGGAACAGCGCCTCGTCGATGTCGTGGGTGACGAACACCACGGTGGTGCGAATGCGGGTCCAGATGTCCAGCAGCAGCTCCTGCATATTCAACCGGGTCAGGGCATCGAGCGCGCCGAAGGGTTCGTCCATCAGCAGCAGCCGTGGACGGTTGACCAGCACCCGAGCGATTTCCACCCGTTGCTGCATGCCTCCGGAGAGTTGGTCCGGCCAATGCCCGGCGAAGCCTTCCAGGCCCACCAGCGCAAGAATCTCATCGGCGGCCCGGTGCCGTTCGGCCTTGCCCAGGCCGCGCATCTTCAGGCCGAAAGCGACGTTGTCGCGCACGCTGCGCCAGGGAAACAGCGTGTGTTGCTGAAACACCATGCCGCGTTGGGGCGACGGGCCGGAAACGCTCGAGCCGTCGACATTCAAGCTGCCGGAGCGCGGTTGCAGATGCCCGGCCAAGGCCCCGAGCAAGGTGGACTTGCCGCAACCGGACGGCCCGAGGACACAGACGAACTGACCCGCCTCGATCTGGCAATCGAGCCCCTGGACCGCTTCGAAGGCCTGGGCTCCCTGGCCAAGGACAATGGACAGCTGACGGATATCGATCCGTCCTTCGGGTGTTTGCATCATGCTCATCAGGCTTTTCCTCGTGGTCGATGCCAAGGCGTGAACAACCCACCCAGGCGTTTGATCAACAGGCTGCTGCCCATGCCCAACACACCGATCAGCAACATGCCGACGACGATGTCGGCGTAGTTCTGCACGGTGTAGGAAGCCCAGGTGTAGTAGCCGATGCCGTACTGGCCGGCGATCATTTCCGCCGTCACCAGGCAGAACCAGGACGTGCCCATGCCGATGGCCAGGCCGGTGATGATGCTCGGCGCGGCGCCCGGCAGAATCACCTCCAACAGGATCGCCCGGCGTCCGGCCCCGAGGCTTTTCGCCGAGGCGATCAAACGCCGGTCCACGCCTTCGACGCCGTGTACGGTGTTGAGCAGGATCGGGAACAGCGCGCCGGTGAAGGTGATGAACACCATCGACAGTTCCGACGAGGGAAACATCAGGATCGCCAGGGGAATCCAGGCCACCGCCGGGATCGGCCGCAGCACTTCCAGGGGTGGCAGCAGCAGGTCTTCGGCCCATCTCGAACGGCCGATGGCCAGGCCCAGCGCCACGCCGAGCAACAGCGCCGCGCCATAACCGGCAAAGACCCGGCCCAGACTGCTGCCCAGGTGCCGGCCGAGGTTGCCCGACTCTCCCAGGCCCAGCGCCGCCTGGATCACCGCCAGCGGGGTCGGAACATTGGCGAAAGTCACCAGGCCGAGGTTCCAGTGGCCGGTTGCAGCGAGTTGCCAGAACAACAGGCAGAGCAGCAGTGAAGCGGCTCGCAGGAGCCAGCGTTTGGATAATGGATACACTGATTTCTTCCTCGGTTATGGAGATCCCTTGTGGGAGCGAGCCTGCTCGCGATAGCGGTGTGTCAATCACATCAACTTCAACTGATCTGACGCCATCGCGAGCAGGCTCGCTCCCACAGGATCATGAGTCAGGTCAGCGGGCAGCGACCGCCTGAGTGGTGGCCTCGCTGAAGTCGAAGACTTTTCCGCCCTGGGCCGTGGCAAATTGCTGGGCCTGGCCCCTGAGCAGGAACGCATTGAGCTGGCCCTTGGCATCACTGGCGAACCACGCCTGTTCGGCCAGCAGCTTGATTCCGCTGTCGCTGGCCTGGGCATAGACGGCGCGGATGCCCTTGCCTTCCTGCTTGAGGCTCGCCAGCGCGGCGAAGGCCGATTGGGCCGAGGCGTAATGGCGCACTTTCGGCTCGCCACGTACCCAGATCTCGGCCACGTGGCGGGCGTCGGCGATTGCCTGGCCGGTCGACGCATCGCTGCTGCCCAACGGGGTCTGGGCGTAATTAGCCAATTGTGCGGTGTAGTCCAGGTTCGACGCCTTGAAGGCGGCGCGGATGTACTGGTCATCGATGAAGGTATTGAGGTCCAGGCCACGATCAGCCTTTTTCAGCAGCTTGAGGGTGTCGATAGCGGTGCCGACGGCCTGGCGGTATTCCGGTTTCCAGGTCAGGTCGCGGGTCTGCACGCCCAGCGGCCCGTGGAACAGGTAATTGACCTCGGCATCCACCCCGGTGACCTTGGCGATCAGCTCGCTGTACTTCTCCGGCTCGGCGGCCAGCAGTTGATTGGCCTCGAGGGTGGCGCGCAGGTAGGCGACGACGATTTCCGGGTACTGCTTGGCATAGGCCTGGTCCACCAGCGCGCCGTGGAACGTCGGTGTGTTGGCCTGGGCACCGTCGTAGATCTTGCGGGCGAAACCTCGGCTGGGGAACAGCTCGGCGAACGGCACGAAGTCGGCGTGGGCGTCGATCTTGCCGGCTTGCAGCGCCGAGCCGGCGACTTCCGGCGGCTGGGCGATGATGTTCACATCCTTGAGCGGGTCCCAGCCCTGGGCGGCGACGGCGCGCAATAACATGCCGTGGGCAGTGGAGGCGAACGGCACGGAAATGGTCTTGCCCTTGAGCTCGGCCAGGGACTGCACGCCCGACGCACTGGGCACCACGATGCCGTTGCCGCTGCCTTGGGTGCTGCCCGACAGCACACTGATGAACAGGCTGTGCTTGCCGGCGGTTTCGAACGCTACGCCATTGAACGCGCCGGGGAAATCGGCCATGGCGCCGAAGTCGAGTTTGCCGGCGACCATCTCGTTGGTCAGCGGCGCGCCGCTGGTGAAGTTCTTCCACTGGATATCGTATCGGGCGTCCTTGTAGGCGCCGTCATGGGGCAGGTATTTATCCAGCAGGCCCAGCTCCCGGATCAACAACCCGCCGGCGGCGCAGTTGATGGTGGTGTCCTGGGTGCCGATGGCGATACGGATGGTTTCTGCCTGGGCAGGCAGGGTCAATGAAGCCAGTACCAGACTGGCGAGTGCTGCACGCAATAGCATGGGTGTGTCCCCTCGAATCATTTATTGGATGTCGTCTCCGCCACGATCAGGGCGCGGTGGGAAACGAGGGGTGTTCTGAATGTGGCGTCCGGGGGTGGCCGGATGGCTTTTGTGGTGTTTGGGTGGGCCTCATCGCGAGCAAGCTCGCTCCCACAGGTTTATCGGTGTACATAAGATCTGCGGCTGGCTTCGACCCACTGTGGGAGCGAGCTTGCTCGCGATGACGTCCTGTCAGTCAGCGCAACAGATATGGAATCTCCACTTTCACCGCCCCCGTCGGGCAGTCCTTTTCACAGGGCATGCAGTACCAGCATTCGTCGAATGCCATGTAGGCCTTCTGGGTCGCCGGGTTGATCGCCAGCAGGTCCATGGGGCAGACATCGACGCAAACCGTGCAGCCCTTGTGGGCGATGCATTTGTCCTCGTCCACGGTGACGGGGGCGTTGGAGCGGAAAAAGATTTCCTGGGGTTGATAGGCCATGGGCGTTCTCTCTGGGTGGACGGTTCACGCCGCGTCGGCACCGACCCGCAGCCGGTCGTAGGCCTGCAGTTCGTCGGCATCGAGGGCGATGACGTAGGGTTCGACGGCTTTCTTGAATGAAGTCATCGCGCCGTCATCGCCCTTCTTCAAATGGCAATGGCAGAACCAGTCGCTGTCGTTGCGTTGTGGATGATCGACCCGATAGTGGTACAGGCCCCAACGGCTTTCGGCGCGAAACAGCGAGGCACGGGCGGCCATTTCGGCGCAGTCGCGGATCACGCTGACTTCCATGGCGCGCATCAGCTCATGAGGGTTGTGAGCCTTGAGCTGGTCCAGGTCGCGCTGGATATCGCTGAAGCGTTGCAAGCCGATCTGCATTTTCTTGGTGACTTTCGGCGGTTGCAGGTAATCGTTGACGAAGCGGCGCAGCTTGTATTCCACCTGGGCCGGCGGCAGGCCGTGCTCACGGTCCAGCGGTGCGTAGACACGTGCCCTCTCCCGTTCGATCTGCCCGGCATCCAGCGCCGAGAAATCCTTCCCGGCCACGAAATCCGCGGCGTTGTTGCCGGCAAACCAGCCGTAGGTGAACGCACCGAGCATGTAGTTGTGTGGCACTGCCGCCATGTCGCCGGCCGAGTACAGGCCCTTGACCGAGGTCTCGGCCCGCTCGTTGACCCACACGCCCGACGCCGAATGGCCGCTGCAAAAACCGATTTCGGAGATGTGCATTTCCACCATCTGCGTGCGGTAGTCGGTGCCGCGGTTGGCATGGAACTGGCCGCGACTCGGCCGTTCGTTGCTGTGCAGGATCTCTTCGATGTTCTGGATGGTTTCCTCGGCCAGGTGATCGAGCTTGAGGAACACCGGGCCATTGCCGCCTTCGAGTTCCTGATGGAACTCCCACATCATCTGCCCGCTCCAGTAGTCGCACTCGATGAAGCGCTCGCCCTTGTTGTTCGCGGTATAACCGCCCAGGGGCCCGGTGACATAGGCGCACGCCGGACCGTTGTAATCCTTGATCAGCGGGTTGATCTGGAAGCATTCCAGGTTCGCCAGTTCGGCACCGGCGTGGTAGGCCATGGCATAGCCGTCGCCGGCATTGGTCGGGTTCTCATACGTGCCCATCAGGTAGCCGGAGGCCGGCAACCCCAGGCGCCCCGCCGCGCCGCAGCAGAGAATCACGGCCTTGGCCTTGATCACATGAAAGTCGGCGGTGCGGCAATCGAAGCCCATCACACCGTTCACCGCGCCGGCTTCGTCGGTCAGTAACCGGGTGCAGACCAGCCGATTGGTGATGCTCACTCGCGCCCGTTTCAGTTGGCGATAAAGCACCTTCTTGATGTCGTGCCCTTCCGGCATCGGCAGCACGTAGGCGCCCATGTGATGGACTTTTTTCACCGCGTAGTCGCCGGTTTCATCCTTCTCGAACTTCACGCCCCAGCGGTCCAGTTGCTCGATCGTTTCGAAACTGTGGGTGGCATAGGCGTACACCGCCGCCTGGTTGACGATGCCGTCGTTGGCGATGGTGATTTCCTTGGTGTACTGCTCGGGCGTGGAATGGCCGGGGATGATTGCGTTGTTCAAGCCATCCATGCCCATGCTGATGGCCCCGCTGCGCTTGACGTTGGCCTTGTCCACCAGCAGCACGCGCAAGTCACGGTTGCGTTCCTTGGCCTTGATCGCCGCCATGGGCCCGGCCGTGCCACCGCCGATGACGACAATGTCGTATTCCTGTTCCAGGGTGCTTCTAGTCATGGCGCTGCGTCCCTTTTTGTCGGTCGATCCGCAAGCGGTACTGGAAGGCATCGCCACGGTAATAGAGGTGTTCGAAGTCCAGGGGCTGGCCGCTGGCGTCATGGGTCAGGCGCTCGATGCGCATGATCGGCGAGCCTGGCTCGACCTCCAGCGCCTGGGTCAGGTCGCTGTCGGCCAGCACCGCATCGATGGCCAGGTCGGCATGGCCCAAGGTCAGGGCGCAGTCGTTTTCCAGGATCAGGAAAATATCGCGGGTGACCAGGTCGGCCTTTTCCAGGCGTTCGCCCAGGGCCTTGGGCAGGTAGGTGATCTCCAGGGAAACCGGCTCGCGGTTGATCAAGCGCACCCGTTTGATCTGCGCCACTGTGTCCCCTTCCGTCAACTTCAGGCGCTCGGCCACCAGCTTGTCGGCCGCGATGAACTTGAAACTGAGCAAGCGGTTGATCACCTCGAAACCGCGCCCGGTCATGGACTCGGCCAGGCCTTGGAGAGTGCTGACGTTCTGGAAGGTCTTGGGCTTGGCCACGAACGTGCCTTTGCCATGGATCTTGAAAATCAGGCCTTCCTTTTGCAGATCGCCCAAGGCCTGGCGCACGGTGATGCGGCTGACGCGAAACAACGCGCCGAGCTCGCTTTCCGAGGGCATCTGCCCGCCCTGGGGGTATTCGCCGTCGAGAATGCGTGCGCGCAACACATCTCGCAGTTGCGTGTGCAGCGGTACGCCGCTGAGGGAAAGAACGTTGTCGGCCATGGCGCCTATCACTTGTCATAACGAGTTATGACGTGATCTTAGGGAAACCCGCCAAGACTTGAGAAATACCGTTTGGACATAACCTTAGAGCTGGGCGCCTTCACTGCGAAAGGCACTGGGGCTCATGCCGGTCCAGCGCCGGAACGCCCGGCGGAAACTGCGCACATCGCTGTAGCCGACTTCTTCGGTGATGCGCTCGATGGACAATTCGGGGTTGGCCAGCAGGTTCAGGGTGCGGCTGCGGCGCACTTGTTCGAGCAAGGTCTCGAAGGTCAGGCTGTGTTCGGTCAGGCGCCGACGCAGGGTGCGGCTGCTCATGTTGAGATCGCTGGCGATTTTCTCGATGTGACTGCCACGGCTCAGGTCCCGGGCAATGGCCCGTTCCACGGTCTGGATCAGGTCGATCTTCTGGTGGACCTCGCAGGCCTCCTGCTCCAGCAAGGCCAATGCCTGGCGCAGGGCCAGCGGGTGATGATTGGGCAGGCGCATATCCAGCCAGCGCACATCGATCAACATGCGATTGTGCCGGCAACCGAAGCGCACATCCGGCCCCAGTATCCGCTGATATTCCTGGGCATAGGACGGCGCGGCGTGCATGAATTCCACGGCCAGGGGCTTGAAATCGGGACTGGCCAGCGCCCGGCCATAGACCATCAGGCTGGCGAAGAACTCTTCCACGGCAAACACCTGGACCTCGGCGAAAGGCAGGCGGCAAGTGGCCTCGACCATGATTCGGTCGGTGGCTTCTTCGACACGGGTCACGGCGATGCCGCCGGTGGTGTGCTGGTAACGAACACCCAAGGCGAAGGCATCGCGCAGGGTTTCGCACAACGACAAGACGTGACCCAGCAGGCCGAGGGTGCCAAGCACGTTGCGGTCACCCACCCATAACCCCAGGCCCTGGTCGGGCAACAACTTGAGCGAACGCTGAATCATGATCACGGCCTGGCGGTAGGAAATGCGCTGGGCCGGATCTTGCAGGTCATCGAGGCCGAACCCCAGGCCGCGACACAGGCTGGCGGCATCGAAACCCTTGTCCGCCACCACCTCGGCCAGGGTTTGCAGCAGGAATGGCGAGACCAGCGCCAATTCATAGGTGGGGTCGATGACTTTCATCTGCATGGGCGGATTCCGGAACACGTTAGGTGGCGTTTTTTGTAACCGGTTATTTCATAAAGTTAGCATGAGCCGCTGGATAGAGGGGCCTGAAAATCTGGCCGCTCAAGTCCCCTGTATGGCCGCCAATACCCTGCCCTGTCGGCGGCGAACGGCTTATTTGTATGACTCGGACCTCCGGTGCGTTTCCAACAATAATAATGAGCCCCTCCAATGAACCCGACCCGCACGACATTCGCCTTGCAACTGACCCTCGGCCTGGCCTGCGGCGGTGCCCTGCCCGCCCAGGCTACCGAATCGGGGGTGGACAACATCGGCCCCGGCACCGACGGTTTTTTTGTGTTGCCACTGGAGGTCGACAGCCTTCCGGACCACATGGTCGCGTTCAACCTCTACTACAACCATTACAAGGCTCGGAAATTCAACATCAGTTCATTGGGCGGCGAACTGCCGGATGTCGAAATCGAATCCACGGCAGTGGTCCCGCGCATCGACTACCTGAGCCCGTTGCGGGTGGCCGGTGGGCGCGCGGGGATCTACATCGCCCAGCCCTGGATCAAACAGGAAGTTTCGGTGTTCGGCCTGCATGACACCCGCGAGGGCATGGGCGACACGACCATTTCGCCCATCGTGCTCTGGGACATGGGCAAAAACCTGACCCTGGCCGCGGCGGTGGAAATCACCGTGCCGACCGGCGAATACAGCACCGATCGACTGGCCAACACCAGCAACAATTTCTACACCTACAAGCCGCTGTTTTCCTTCACCTGGTTGCCCACGGAAGACACCGAGGTGTCGATGAAAAGCACCTACAGCTTCAACCGCAAGAACAAGGACACCGACTACCGGTCGGGGCAGATTTTCCACTTCGATTATTCCGTCAGCTACCGCGTGACCGACAACCTGAGGCTGGGGCTCAACGGCTACTACCTCAAGCAGACCACTGACGACAAACAGTACGGCCGCACCGTGCAATTCGCCGGGCAAGACGTGGACGATGGCGTACGCGGCCAGGTCTTTGCCATTGGCCCGGCGCTGCACCTGACCTTCCTCAAGTACGCCAGCGCCGAGATCCGCTGGGCCAAGGAGTTCGACGTGGAGAATCGCCCGGAAGGGGAAATGCTCTGGGCCAAGATCAGTATTCCGTTTGCGTTCTAGAAAGCCTTCGCAGCTCTTGTGGCGAGGGAGCTTGATCCCGATCAGCTAGGTAGGAGCTAGCTATGTAGGAGCTGTGTAGGAGCTGTCGAGTGCAACGAGGCTGCGATCTTTCCACGACCAATTGAGTCATAAGTAAACGATCAAGCTCAAAAGATCGCAGGCTTCGCCAGCTCCTACACCGCCATCGCGAGCAAGCTCGCTCCCACAGGTGCCTGGCTTCAGCTCAAACCCAGAATCGATGAAAGATGCCCATTGAGAAACTTGCCGCCAGGGTCCAGTGCCTGGCGCACCTGGGTGAATTCAGTCCAGCGCGGGTACAGGGCCTGGAGGGCCTTGGCGTTCAAGGAGTGCAATTTCCCCCAGTGCGGACGGCCCTGGTATTTCCAGAAAATCGGCTCGATGGCGGCGAAGAAATTGTGATGGTCCATCTGGTAGTGCTGGTGCACGGAGATCGAGCAACTGTCCCGGCCTTCGAACATGCTCAAGGCAATGTCGTCGGCCTTCACGTAGCGGTATTCGATGGGAAACCAGGTGCGCAGGTCCTTGTCGCGGATCAGCGCGAGGATCTCCCGCAGGCACGCCGGGCCGTGTTCGGCCGGCACTGAGTACTCCATCTCGTTGAAGCGCACGGTACGGGCGTTGGCGTAGATGTCGTGGGAATCACCGACACGGTCATCGAAATCGGCCACCAGCCGCAGGCTGTTGAGCAACGCTCGCCGGATCGCGGGAAAATCGCTGCCGTACTTGTCGAGGTTTTCGATCAGGGAAACGAACTCATTGCCGCCCTCCTCCTCGGGGCTGATCGGCGGCGTGGCCGGATCCGTGGTCTCGTTCAGGGTGATCGACAACGCATAGTCGGAATGGGTAACGACTTGCATTTCCCAGTGCTGGTTGTCCCGGGTGTTGGCGTCCACGTCCTCGAGCAACTCCTCGGTTTTCGCCACCCACTGGTGCTCGCGCAAACGATAGGCGGCGCGGTTCTGCAGGCGCACGCGGGTCACCAGCCCCAGCGCGCCAAGGGACACCCGGCCAGCCTTGAACACTTCGGCATGATGCTGGGCATCGCAATCGAGGACCTCGCCGCTGGCCGTCACCAGTTGCAGGCCGACGACCTGGGAGGCGTAGGAGCCAAAGGCCTTGCCGGTGCCGTGGGTCGAAGTGGCGATGGCACCGGCCAGGGTCTGGTAATCCACGTCGGCCATGTTCGGCAGTGCCTGGCCGATGGCCTTGAGCGCCGGGCCCATGCGCGACATGGGCGTGCCGCCGCCGAACGTGGCTTGCAGGCTGGCCTCGTCGTGATCCAGCAGGCCACTGAAAAAACTCAGCGACAACAAGGTGCCATCGGTGGGTACCAGGGCGCTGAAGGAATGACCGGAACCCACCGGACGGATTCGCCCTTCGGCGCGGCGCACCACCTGCACCAGTTCATCGAGATCCTTGGGAGCCAGGCGCGCCGCCGGCAGGCAACTCTGCGCACCGGACCAGTTGCGCCACGGGATCAACCGCGGCGCACGCATCAGCTCGGCCAGGGCGCCCTGGCTGCCCAGCGCCGTGAAGGCGGCGACCACGCCGGCCTGTTGCAGCAACCGACGCCGTGAGTAATCCATCGTCATGCCGTAGTACCCGTATTCATTATTGGAAGTGTTGACCGGACATGAAGGCGATCAGGGCCAGGAACTGCTCTTCGGAACAGTGCATGCACAAACCCATCGGCGGCATGCCGTTGTAGCCGTTGATCGCGTGGTCCAGCAGGGTGTCGGCGCCCTGGGCAACCCGCGGGGCCCAGGCGTTCGTATCGCCGGTCAACGGTGCCCCGGCACCGGGGTTGGCGTGGCAGAGCTTGCAACTGCTGTCGTAGACCTGGGCCAGTGCCGCATCGCTGGGCATGGCCGTGAATACCGTGGGCGCGGGCGGCTTGGCCTCTTCGCCACAGGCGGCAAGCAACGCGCCGAACGACACGACGGCAGCGGTTCGAAGCAGGAAGGAAGGCGTGATTGCCGACATAAGGCCCCTCTTGCGGCGCAACGGTTGCGCCTTTCTTGTGGTGGGTCTGGCAGTTCCCACACTAAGGCACGCCACCGCGTCGGCTTGAGGTCATTGGGGGCCATAAAAGGGGGCTTGGGCGGCCAGCACTTACACAGCCCACTGTGACGAGGGATTTGGGGTCAGGGCAGTAGCAGGGCCTGCTCGCGCTCGCACAACTGCACCACGTAATCCCACAACACCCGCAGGCGTACGGACTTGTGCAGTTCGCGACGGGTGCTGATCCAATAGCTGCGGCGGATGGTTTCGTCCGGCAGCAACGGCACCAGCGCCGGGTCAGCGCTGGCCATGTAGCACGGCAACACGGCGATCCCCAGGCCCGAGCGCGCGGCCTGTTGCTGGGCGATGACGCTGGTGCTGTGGAACACCACCCGGGGGTTGCGGCAAAAGCTGTTGAGGAACATCAGTTCCTGGCTGAACAAAAGGTCATCGACATAACCGATCCAGGCGTGGCGAGCCAGGTCCTCGCGGCTGCGCAACGCCGGCGAGCGATCCAGGTAGGCCTGGCTGGCGTACAGCGCCAGGCTGTAGTCGGTGAGTTTGCGGGTCACCAGCAGGTCGGCCGCCGGGCGTTCGAGGTGGATGCTGATTTCCGCCTCACGGTTGAGGATGCTGACAAAGCGCGGCACCGCCACCAGTTCCACCTCCAGCCCCGGATAGCGCTGGAACAACCCGTCCATGCGACTGGCGAGGAACATGATGCCCAGCCCTTCGGTCACCCCCAGGCGGATCTTGCCCAGGGGTGCACTGGACTGGGTGATGTCCTCCTGGGCCAGCAATGCCACGTTTTCCATGGCCTCGGCGTGCTTGAGCAACGTCTCGCCCGCCGGGGTCAGTTCATAGCCCTGGGCATGCTGGACGAACAATGCGGTGCCCAGGCTTTTCTCGATGGCCTCGATATGCCGGGCCACCGTGGCGTGGGTGGTGTTCAGGCGCCGTGCAGCCGTCAACAAACGCCCGCTGCGTTGCAGTTCCAGGAAATAGCGCAGGTCATTCCAGTCGAACATGAAGCGATCCTTGAGCATGCCTGAAGGCATGACTGTTTATAAACGCACAGCCACTGCGCAAAAACTAACATTCTTTTGACGAAAACTAACAACTAGGATGGGTCCCACAACAACAAGAATGAGGTCGCGAATGCAACCTGTCGTCGATGAATACGATTACGTGATCGTGGGCGCCGGCCCTGCCGGGTGCTTGCTGGCCAATCGGCTCTCGGCCAACCCGCAACACCGGGTGCTGCTGCTCGAAGCCGGTGGACGCGACAACTATCCGTGGATTCACATCCCGGTCGGCTACCTGTTCTGCATCGGCAACCCGCGCACCGACTGGTGCTTCAAGACCGAAGCACAACCGGGCCTGCAAGGGCGGGCCCTGAGCTACCCGCGCGGCAAGGTCCTGGGCGGTTGTTCTTCCATCAACGGCATGATCTACATGCGCGGCCAGGCTGCGGACTACGATGGCTGGGCTGCCGAGGGCAATCCCGGCTGGGCCTGGGAAGACGTGCTGCCGCTGTTCCGCCAGAGCGAAAACCACTTTGCCGGCGCGTCCGAATTTCACGGCAGCGGCGGCGAATGGCGGGTCGAACGCCAGCGCCTGTCATGGCCGATTCTCGATGCCTTCCGCAGCGCCGCCGAGCAGAGCGGCATCCCCAACGTCGACGATTTCAACGGCGGCGACAATGAAGGCTGTGGCTACTTCCAGGTCAACCAGAAAGCCGGGGTGCGCTGGAACGCGGCCAAGGCGTTTCTCAAGCCGGTTCGCCAGCGCGCCAACCTCACGGTGTTGACCGACGTCGAGGTCGACCGCGTGTTGCTGCGTGACGACCGCGCCCACGCCGTCAGCGCTCGCTGGCAAGGCAAGGGCATGACCTTCAAGGCCCGCAAGGAAATCGTCCTGTGCGCCGGGGCCGTGGGGTCGCCGGGGATCCTGCAACGCTCCGGGATCGGCCCGCGCAGCCTGCTGCAACGCCTGGGCATCGGCGTGACCCATGAACTGCCCGGTGTCGGCGGCAACTTGCAGGACCACCTGCAACTGCGGCTGATCTACCAGTTGGAAAACGCCCGCACCCTGAACCAGATCGCCGGCACCCTGTGGGGCAAGATGGGCATGGGCCTGCGCTACCTGTACGACCGCAGCGGCCCGCTGTCCATGGCCCCGAGCCAACTCGGCGCGTTCGCCCGCTCGGGCCCGGAACAGACCTCGGCCAACCTCGAATACCACGTGCAGCCGCTGTCCCTGGAGCGCTTCGGCGAACCGCTGCACAGCTTCCCGGCGTTCACCGCGTCGGTCTGCGACCTGCGCCCGCAAAGCCGTGGCCGGGTGGACATTCGTTCGGCCGACCCGCACGAAGCGCCGCTGATCCAGCCCAACTACCTGAGCCACCCCGAGGACCTGCGGGTCGCCGCCGACGCCATCCGCCTGACCCGCCGCATCGTCGCGGCCCCGGCCCTGAGCGCGTTCAAACCGGTGGAATACCTGCCGGGCCCCAGCCTGCAAACCGAAGAGCAACTGCACCAGGCCGCCGCCCGGATCGGCACGACGATTTTCCACCCGGTGGGCACTTGCCGCATGGGCCAGGATCGCGACGCGGTGGTGGATGCGCAACTGCGCGTCCACGGCATCAAGGGCCTGCGCATCGCCGATGCCTCGATCATGCCGCGCATCACCTCGGGCAACACCTGCTCGCCGACGCTGATGGTTGCCGAGAAGGCGGCGCAGATGATGCTCAACCCCACAACGAGGAACACTGGCGTCGAAAAAACACCTGCCACGGTCTGAAGAACAACAGAACCACCTGTGGGAGCGAGCTTGCTCGCGATGACGGCGGCACATTCAACTTGTGGGTGACAGACAGGCCGCCATCGCGAGCAAGCTCGCTCCCACAAGGGACTGAGTCGATTCAAGGAAAGTGTGTCAAATCAGGAGACGCCACCCCGGCGTCGCAGTGGAACAACAAAAACAATCACTGTGAGGGATACCGCTATGTCCGAGCATGTTCAGCCCCTGGAAGCCACGCGCAGCGCCGGCACCAGCCAGGAAACCCAGAAAGTCATCTTCGCCTCGTCCCTGGGGACGGTGTTCGAGTGGTACGACTTTTTCCTCTATGGCGCCCTGGCGGCGGTGATCAGCAAGCAGTTCTTCGCCGGGGTCAACGACACCACCGCGTTCATCTTCGCCCTGATGGCCTTCGCCGCCGGTTTCATCGTGCGGCCATTCGGGGCACTGGTGTTCGGTCGGTTGGGGGACATGATCGGGCGCAAGTACACGTTCCTGGCCACCATCATCCTCATGGGCCTGGCGACGTTCTGCGTCGGCCTGCTGCCCAACTACGCCAGCATCGGCATCGCCGCGCCGATCATCCTGGTGGTGTTGCGCATGCTCCAGGGCCTGGCCCTGGGCGGTGAGTACGGCGGCGCCGCCACCTACGTCGCCGAGCATGCGCCGATGGGCAAGCGCGGTTTCCATACCAGTTGGATTCAGTCCACCGCCACGTTGGGGCTGTTGCTCTCGCTGCTGGTGGTGCTGGGCTGCCGCTACTTCACCGGCGATCAGTTCGAAGTCTGGGGCTGGCGCATTCCGTTCCTGCTGTCGATCCTGCTGCTGGGCATCTCCACCTGGATTCGCCTGAGCCTGCACGAGTCGCCGGCCTTCCTGAAAATGAAAGAAGAAGGCAAGTGCTGCAAGGCGCCGATCCGCGAATCCTTCGGCAAATGGGAAAACCTGAAGGTGGTGCTGATCGCCCTGTTCAGCATCAATGCCGGGCAAGCGGTGACCTTCTACGCCGCGCAGTTCTACGTGCTGTTTTTCCTCACCCAGTTCCTGAAGATGGACCCGGCCCTGGCCAACAGCCTGCTGATAGTCAGCGTGGTGATTGGCGCGCCGTTCTTCATCTTTTTCGGCTGGCTGTCGGACAAGGTCGGGCGCAAACCGGTGCTGATGATCGGCCTGCTGCTGGCGACGGCCCTGTACTTTCCGATCTTCAAGACGCTGGCCCACTACGCCAACCCGGCCATCGACCAGGCCAGCCGCCAGGCGCCGATCACCGTGGTCGCCGACCCGGCCACCTGTACCTTCCAGTTCGACCCGGTGGGCAAGGCGCGTTTCGACAGCCCGTGCGACAAGGTCAAGACCTTCCTGGTCAAGCAAGGCCTGCCCTACAGCAGCGTCGCGGCCCCGGCCGGCAGCGCGGTGCAGGTCAGCGTCGGTGACGTGAAACTCGAAGGTTACGACGAAGCCGCCCTGCGCGGCGCGGTGACCCTGGCCGGTTACCCGCAGCAGGCCGATGCCCAGCAGATCAACCGGCCGATGATCGTGGCCTTGATCGTCGCGCTGATCATCATCTCGGCGATGTGCTACGGACCGCTGGCGGCGTTGATGGTCGAACTGTTCCCCACCCGGATCCGCTACACCTCCATGTCCCTGCCCTACCACATCGGCAACGGCTGGTTCGGCGGCTTCCTGCCCACCGTGTCGTTTGCCCTGGTGGTCTACACCGGGGATATTTTCTACGGGCTGTGGTACCCGGTGGTGATCACCGGGGTGAGCCTGGTGGTGGGCATGATCTGCCTGCGGGAAACCCGCAACGTGGACCTGGATAAGAACTGAGAAACGGCTGTTTCAGCAACATCTGTGGCGAGGGGATTTATCCCCGCTGGGCTGCGAAGCAGTCCCGTTTTGACGGTTGCTACGCAACCGAGCGGGAGCAAGCTCCCTCGCCACAAGGTCTGGTTCCAGGCCAAGCCATCAGTGCACCTGATGGCTTTTCACCGTACTTTCCACCAGATCCAACATTTGCCCCAACGCCCAGGGCTTGGCGATGAACGACGCATGGTGCTTGATCCCGGCGCTTTCCGGCGTTTCGAAGCCGGACATGATCAGCAGCGGGATCTGCGGCCAGCGGTCTCCGGTCAGGTTGGCCAGGTCGGCACCGTCGATCTTGCCGGGCATGGTGATGTCAGTGAGCAACAGATCGACGAAGTGGGCGCTCTTTTCGAGGAACTCCAAGGCATCGTCAGCGCTTTTCTGAGGCTCCACGACAAATCCTTCTTCCTCGAGGATTTCACAGAGAAACTCCAGGATAGTCGGATCATCTTCCACCACGAGAATCAAACGCGTAGTCGCCTGGCCGTTGCCATTGGGCATCGAATTCATGAAAGTGACTCTCCTTGACCTCATAAACCTACTTTGCGGGTTTCAACCGCCTTGAAGTTATGAGCCATCCCCCTGCGAGAAATTCATTCTGCGTGCCGACAGGACGCCGAATGTCACGCCAGACACCCCTTGGCAACGCAGCGCAACGCTTTTATCTGTATATCCATACAGATAAAACTTGCCCTTGCGCGCATCCATGACCATGCTACAAGCCCATGAAATCTGCTCAGGAAAAGGGCGCTATGCAGCTGTACCTGTGTGAAAAGCCGTCCCAGGCCAAGGACATCGCCGCGGTGCTCGGTGCCACGCGCCGTGGCGATGGTTGCTGGCTGGGTCCTGGCGTCACGGTCACCTGGTGCATCGGTCATCTGCTGGAAACCGCCCCACCCGACGCCTACGACGCGCGCTACAAGCGCTGGGTCCTGGCCGACCTGCCCATCGTGCCCGCGCAATGGAAAATGACCGTCAAGCCGAAAACCGCCAGCCAGTACAAGGCGGTCAAGCGCCTGTTGGGGGAAGCGAAGGAGCTGGTGATCGCCACCGACGCCGACCGCGAAGGCGAAATGATCGCCCGGGAGCTGGTGGAGCATTGCCGGTATCGCGGACCGATCCGGCGGCTATGGCTGTCAGCCCTGGACGAAGCGTCGATCCGCAAGGCCCTGGCCGCCCTCAAGCCGGGCGTCGAAACCTTCAACCTGTATCACTCGGCCCTGGGCCGCTCCCGGGCCGACTGGCTGATCGGCATGAACATGAGTCGCCTGTTCACCTTGCTGGGGCGCCAGTCCGGCTACCAGGGCGTGTTACCGGTAGGCCGCGTGCAGACGCCGACGCTGCGACTGGTGGTGGACCGCGACCGCAGCATCGCCAACTTCGTGCCGGTCGCCTATTGGGCCATCGACGTGCAGCTCAGCCATGAAGGCACGGCGTTCACCGCCCAGTGGCGCGCCGACCCGGATGCCTGCGACGACCAGGAACGGTGCCTGAACCAGGCCCTGGCCCGAAACGCGGCCCAGGCCATGCGCAACGCCAGCACCGCCCGGACACTGAAGGTGCGTACCGAGCGCCTGCGCGAAGCGGCGCCGTTGCCCTTCGACCTGGGCACCCTGCAAGAAGTCTGCTCGAAGAAACTCGGCCTCGGTGCCCAGGAAACCCTGGACATTGCCCAGTCGCTCTACGAGACCTACAAGCTCATCACCTATCCCCGCAGCGATTGCGGTTTCCTGCCCTTGAGCCAGCACAGCGAAGCACCGGCCATCCTGGCCGCCCTCGCCCAGGCCGACCCGAGCCTCGCGCCACTGCGCGAGCATTTGCAACCGCAGCGCAAATCCCGGGCCTGGAACGACGCCAAGGTCAGTGCCCACCACGGCATCATTCCCACCGCCGCCGCCAGGAACCTCGACAAACTCGCCGGCAAGCAGCGTGCGGTCTATACGTTGATTCGTGCGCGCTACCTGGCGCAGTTCCTGCCCAACCACGAATACGACCGGACCCAGGCCGACTTCGACTGTGCCGGCCAGGCGCTGCGTGCCGTGGGCAAGCAGATCGTCGAACCCGGCTGGAAACGCGCCCTGCCCGAAGCGCTGGCGCCGGCAAAGGGCCGTGAGGCACCGGCACCGCAAACCTTGCCGGCACTGGCCGAAGGTCGCGATTGCGCGGTGGACGAGGTAAACCCCAAGGACCTATGGACCCAGCCGCCCAAGCCCTTCACCGAAGGCGACCTGATCAAGGCGATGAAGAACGTCGCCAAGCTGGTGGAAGACCCGTTGCTCAAGCAGAAGCTCAAGGACACCACCGGCATCGGCACCGAAGCGACCCGAGCCTCGATCATCCAGGGACTACTCGACCGCGGTTACCTGGTGAAGAACGGCAAGGCCCTGTCCGCCACACCGGCGGCCTTCAGCCTCATCGACGCCGTGCCCCGGGCCATCGCCGACCCGGGCACCACCGCCATCTGGGAGCAGGCCCTGGACATGGTGCAAAGCGGAGAAATGAGCCTGGAAGAGTTCGTGACCCGGCAAGCCGCCTGGATGAGCAAGCACGTCGCCCGCTGCCAGGGCATGAGCCTGACCATCAGCGGCCCGGCCAGCCCCGCCGGGCGAGGCGCGACGCCGTGGAAGAACAAGCGCAAGCCGGCCAAGCGCAAGACCGGCGGCGCACCGCGCAAGGCGAGCAAAGCCAACAAAAATCAGCCTCCCTGATTCCCCCTGTGGGAGCGAGCTTGCTCGCGATGACGGTAAATCAGCCATCAGATAATTGACTGACACACCGCCATCGCGAGCAAGCTCGCTCCCACATGGATTGTGGGTCTGACCGGAAATCCTCATGCCCAAACCATTTTGTCCGACAATATGTAGTGAACAAAAATAATCACTACAAAACCGTTGACGCCTCCGATTTGCCCTTGCATGATGCAGACGTCTCCCCGATCGGGAGTACAGGCAACTGTTTGAGCAAGCTCGTCTGACCGCCGAGCTGTTTTTTGGATAAGGGACTGCCCACAAGGCAGATTGAAGGTGCTGACCTGGCATGACCGTCCGGTAACAAGGACGAGAAACGTCGGCGAAGATCCTCATGACGCGCGTGGTCGACCCTCGAAAGTTGACAATGCCTGATGATTCTTCGCTGTTTCTCTTCGTTGTAGCGCATTTGCGTAGCAGCCCTTCGATAACACTACACAACCGATGCACGACCCCGTCGAAGTTCGACGGACGAACGCTGACGGCCTGGTTTCGGTAGCAGGCAGGCACTTACCGAGAAGCGAAGTTTTTGCGAACCACCAGACAGATCAACCAAATGGTCAAGGGGCTTACACATGAATCTGAACAATCAACCATCTATTGATGAACTGGCTCGCATGTTCGCCGCACACAAGGACACACTCGACAGCCATATCCTGTGGATCAGCAAGACTGGCCAGGTCCACATGGACTGCCTGTCGCCCTACACCCAAGAAGACGAGTTCGAAAAGAACACGCAAGAACTGTGTGCCCGGCTGAAGATGTACCGCCGTGGCCAGGGCTACGTCGGCAAGAAGGCCGCGGCTGACAAAGACTTCATGGGCCGCGTGCTGCAAACGCTGACCCAGGCCTGGCAGTCGATGCAGCACACTTCCGAGGTCCGGGTCATCGACCGCCTCTGCTGATATCCCCTAACGAAAAGGCCCGCTCCTGGATCAGGAGCGGGCCTTTTTTTATGCGGCAGGAAACTAGAACACCGACCAGCCGATCCGCTGGCTCATCAACTCCAGCGCCGCCATGCCGGCCAGGGAGTTGCCGGCGGCGTTGAGTTCCGGCGACCAGACGCATACGGTGAACCGCCCCGGCACCACGGCGACAATCCCGCCACCGACACCGCTCTTGCCCGGCAGGCCGACGCGATAAGCGAAGTTGCCGGCCTCATCGTACAGGCCGCTGGTGGCCATGATGGAATTGACCTGTTGGGTCTGCCGGGCGCTGAGGATCTGTTCGCCACTGTGTTTGCAGAACCCGTCGTTGGCCAGGAAGCAGAATGCCCGCGCCAGATCGATGCAGCTCATCCGCAAGGCACAATGGCTGAAATAACTGCGCAGCACCGCTTCCACGTCGTTATGGAAGTTGCCGAACGATTGCATCAGGTACGCCATCGCTGCGTTGCGGGCGCGGTACTGGTATTCCGACTCGGCGACCTTGCCGTCCACCATCACCTGTGGGTTACCCGACAGGCGGCGCACAAAATCGCGCATCGACAGCGCCGGCGCGGCGAAACGCGACTGGTTGATATCGCAAATCACCAACGCGCCGGCATTGATGAACGGATTGCGCGGCCGGCCACGCTCGAACTCCAGTTGTACCAGGGAATTGAAGGGCTGGCCGGATGGCTCATGGCCCAGGCGTTCCCAGATCGCTTCGCCGGAATGCCCGATGGCCTGCACCAGGCTGAACACCTTGGAAATACTCTGCACCGAAAACGCTGTTTCGGCGTCGCCGGCACAATACAACTCGCCATCATTGCCATACACGGCAATACCCAACTGGTTGGGCACCACAGTGCCCAGGGCAGGAATGTAATCGGCTACCTTGCCCTGACCGATCAGGGGGCGAACCGCATCGAGGATCTCGTTCAACAGTGCTTGCATATGCGCGGGGTCCAGTCATTCCCCGTTCGAGTGCGGGGATACAGACGCTAGACGCTGGTGGACGGGGTCAGAGCACACTGATTATCAAGCTTCAGGCACACAACCCATGCAAGCGTCTTCATCGAGCGGTCTATAGTTCAAAGGATCAATCGGCAGGAGTAGACGATGCGTCAGATCATGCAAAAAGAGCCCTGGTGGGCCTCGCCGCCCCAGCCCGGGCAGGATGAAAGCGAACTGGAATGGGGATGGCTGGTGATCTACAGCGAAGGCGAGCCGCGCTTCGAGTTCATCAAGGAACGCCCATCGGACGAGCAGATCCGCCATCGCAAGGGTTGTCGCGTCACCCTCGGCTCAGAATGAAGCGGCCCGTCACGGCTTGATGTCCGGCAATGCCACCGCTCGATTGGCCAGGTCCGCCTCCACCAGGTTGCCTTCTATTTCCTCGTCCAGGTAGTACACCGGTGCCATCACCCCGCTGAGGGGATGCTTGAGTGACTTGAACCACGCTTCGTCGAACGCAACGCTCAGGCTTTTGCGGATCTGCGCTTCCATTTCCGGCCGCTCGCCCTCGTGGATGATCGCGCGGATGCCCGCCACGCCCACCGAGATCAACGCCCCCGCCGCCTTCCCGGCCACGGCCGCCGCCGCACCGGTTGCCCCACGCGTGGCGAACTGGGCCTCGATTTTTTCGCTGGTGCGTTGCGCCACCGTGGCGATCACCGCCTCCGAGGGTCCGGCCCCTGTGGTTGCAGCCTTGTTGACGTGATCGATCAGGGCCGCATAGGCCGGCAGGGTGTTCAACGGTTCGGTGTGGACCATCTCGTACAACGAAGCGTCACGCGCCGCTGGCGGGCCGAGGCGGATGGCCGGGTGCCGTGCAGCCGTCGGTTCATCAGTTCGCTGGGGATACGATGTCGCAGGGCGATGACCTGGACCTGCTGATCGAGCTGGCGCAGGTAGTAGCCTATGGCGTTGGCCCTGATCGCCTCGGGATCGATTTCCACCGCCACCGGTTCCAGCACCTTCTCGCGATATTGTTCTTGCAGGTAAACCGCCAGGCGCCTGGCCGAGGAATCCGTCTCGCCCTCGGCACTGGCGGCGTACCAACTGACCTTCACCGCCAGCCACTCCTGGGTCCAATAGCTGCTGAACCAGGGGATGAATTCAACCTCGGTGCGCTCATAGACCAACGTGCGCCAATGCTCCATCGACCCACGGGCGTAGAGTGCCGCCTGTTCGACGGCGCTTTTCGATGCTGCGATGAGCTGCTGGTCCACCTGTCGCCAAGTGTCCTGGGAAATCGCCACCGGCGCGGCCTGTTGACCGCGCTGGGGCGTGGCGCACCCCGCCAGAACGAGCACAACGGCCAACATCAGCGAACGCAGCACGATCGCGCCACCCCGGATTCATGTCATCCACGGAATTGAGTATAGGTGGCGAGCAACGAAACCTGCGGGCTCAGGCAGGCTTATCTGGCGTTTGCAGTTACTACGGCGTGGTGGTTTATCGGCGCTTCCATCAAAGCCGGATGAACTGCTCGAACTGCCAGTCAAACGCCGCTTGGTCCCGGGAAGTTTCGTAGAGAGCAGTGCTCGGCTGCCAGTCGGTACGTTTGCCCACCAGGCTGCCAAGGTAGGGCCTGGCCACTTCCAGTACGCGCTCGTAGTCCATCTGCTCCGGCTCGACGATGCCACGATCCGGATGCTCCACCGCCCATACGATTCCCGCCAACACGCCCGCGGCCACCTGCAAGCTGGTGGCGTTGTTGAAAGGCAATCGCGCGCGCGCCTCATCGATACTCAACACCGAGCCGAACCAGTAGGCATTCAGTTCGTGCCCCATCAGCAGGACACCCAGCGCATCGATGCCGCCGCTGTCGATTTCACCGTTGAGGATGCGTTGCCGAGGCTGGCTCTGCCAGCCGCGACCGATCAACTCGTGCATCGATAACAAGGCATCGTTGCACGGGCGGTAGGCGTAATACAGGGTCGGCCTGTAGATCAATTGGCGTTGATCTTTCACGGTCAGCAGGTCGGCGGTCGACGCCGTTTCGTGATGCGTGATCATCAGGCCCAGGCAGGGCCCGGCCAACGGCGTCCAGGTCTTGACCCGTATACTGGCGCTCGGCCGTTCCAGGTAAATGGCGTTGCGGCTCCCGAAGCGATGGCGCCTGGCAGACGACGGCCAACTGCGCTCGTGGGTGCCCCAGCCCAACTCCGCCGGCTGGCAACCCTCACTGATGAATCCTTCCACTGACCATGTGTTCACGAACTCATCGTCCTGCTTTATTTGCTTGGAGCGCTGGGTGTCACGCTCGGCAAAATGAATCACCTTGATACCCGTCTCCCTGCACAACCGGGCCCAGTCCACGCCCTCGCTATTGTGTGGCAGCGGATGATTCAGCTGCACCGCCAGTTCCACCAGGCCGGCTTTGAGCAAATGGGTGATCAGACCGGGATTGGCTCCATGGGCCACCACCGCCGTCGGCCCTCTGCCCAGTTTTTTTTGCAAAGCCAGGACCTGATAGCGCAAGGCGTAGTTGGTGCGACGCGACAGGCTCAATTGCGGATCGTCGTAGCCGCCCACCCAAGGCTCGACGCAGGTATCGAGGTACAGCGCGCCCTTGTTGAAGGCATAGGCCATCAGCGCCAACGAACTGACCTCCACCGACAGGTTGACGATGAAGTCGCCGCGCCTGACGAAGCGATCCAGGACTTGCACGAAGGTTGGTTCAGTCAGCGCCTTGGGAACGAAGCTGATCCCTCGCTCCTTGAACCAGATGTGCTTCTCGATAACGGGCGCGATGACCGTGATGTGCTGGACAGGGACATGATCCTGCCCCAATAGCAACGGCAAAGTGGCCCGGGTGATTGAACCAAACCCGATGAAGATCAGATGGCCGGTGAACGGGACCTGATGTTCCATGAGCTGCCTCCGGGGCAGAACGAAAACAATGGAGCCATGAGATACCGGCATCGGGGCTTTGGCTACTGTCAGAGTCGACAGGCGCTTGGCGCAGGCATTGTCGATCCTGCGCCAGCCCCCCCATAGCTCGTCAAGAGTCCATCGTCGCGGCCTGGTTACCGCCCTGCTCAGCGATCTTGGAAAGTTTCTCGTCGGTGGCTTTTTCTTCCTTGAGCGTTGCCAGCAACAACCCGACCACTTCATCGCCCAGGTTCAAGTGCTTGGCCATGGCGATCAGAGTCCCGTAACTGGCGATCTCGTAATGCTCGACTTTTTGCGCCGCACCGATCAACCCGGCATCGAGCACCGCCCCCTTCTCGATTTCCTCGAGCAATTCCTTGGACTCTTCCACCAAACCTTCCATGGCCACGCATTTCATGCGCTTGAGCTTGATGCCGGCCACGTCGATGAGGGTGTCGATACGCTCGATCTGACCCTGGGTTTCTTCAAGGTGATCGTTGAAGGCTTGCGCCAGCAAAGGGTTGGTCGCGGCCCTGGCCATGCGGGGCAATGCGCGGGTGATCTGCTTCTCGGCGCTGTAGATATCGGACAGTTCGTGAATGAACAGGTCGGTCACTGTTTTCCTGGCCATTTCAATCATCCTCCGGTCAAGAAAAGGCACCGCACTGGGCGGGCCTCAAAGGGTAGATGAGGTGAAGCCGGCCTACGCCGCTCACCTGTCATCAACACTGACCCGAAGAAAATTTCAGATGTTCAAGAAATTTTTCGAAGCGTGGACGGAGGGTTTCGAAACAGTCGAGCGGCGTTCAACCGAGCGCCGTGTCGAGAAACATCATCACCGCAAACCCCATCATCAGGCCCAGCGTCGCCGGCGTTTCATGGCCGTTGCGGTGGGTCTCGGGAATCACTTCGTGGGACACCACGAAAATCATCGCGCCCGCCGCCAACCCGAGGCTGATGGGGTAGGCGACGGCGACACCCGAGGACATACCCAGGCCAATCACCGACCCCAACGGTTCCATCAGCCCGGAGCCCACCGCAATCAGCGCAGCACGCAAGGTGCTGATGCCCGTCACTCGCAGCGCCATGGCGATAGCCAGGCCTTCGGGGATGTCCTGGATGGCGATGGCAGTGGTCAGGGGCAAGCCGACCTTGAAGTCGCCGTCGGCAAAACTGACGCCGATGGCCATGCCTTCCGGCAGGTTGTGCAAGGTGATGGCGAGCACGAACAGCCACACACGGTTAATGCGCTCGACTTCAGGACCGCGCCGCCCACTCAACTCGTGTTCGTGGGGCACGAAACGGTCGAGGCCGATCATCAGGACCACACCCAATCCCAGGCCGACCACGACGACAAACGCGGCCAGCAACTGATTGCCACAAATCACCTGCGCGGCTTCGATGCCCGGCAGGATCAGTGAGAAAGAGCTGGCGGCGAGCATCATCCCGGCGGCGAAACCCAGCATGATGTCCTGGGTGCGTGACGAGATATCCCGCAGCACCACCGCCATCAATGCGCCCAAGGCCGTGGCGGCGAAACCGGACGTGCCGCCCAGGACCGCGTAGCCCAGATTGTGCCGATCAGCACCGACCAAGGCGTTGTAGCCGCTGTAGAGTAACAACGCGGTTATCACGGCCAGCCCGAGCCAGAAACTCACCCCGAGCAGCAGGTTGTTTTGCACAGGACCCAGCCAGGTACGCCATGGGGATCGGATCCGGGAAGTGGGCTGGTCCATCGAATGTCCTTAATGCTCTGCGGGCATGGCTAGTCTGAGGGTTGCATGACGGGAACGCTCAGACGAATAAGGTTCAGGCGAGGGAGTCTCCCCCCTCGCTGTTGTTTACAGTTTGTCACCTTGCATCCCTGAACCCAAGTCGGCACCCGTGACGGGGTTGCTTTCCGGGTTGGACATCGTCCGTGCCTTCATGTCCATCAGCAGCGCTTCGTCTTTTTCACTGAGCTGGACGCTGGCCAGGCCATCGCCGCCATCCACCGCTGGCGCTGGATTTTCGACGAACTCCCAATCGTCGCCCTGATTCCATGGGCCGCGCACGGTAGGTTCGCCCTGGGACATATTGAAGTAAACGTTGGTGAACTCCGGCATGCCCGGCAATTTGCCTTGGGGGAAATTGGGCTGGATCGAGTGCAGGGCTTTTTCGAACGACAGCTGGTGGGCGATTTCGCGGGTCATCAAAAAGCCCAGCGCTTCCTTCACACCGGGATCGTCAGTGACATTCATCAAGCGCTCATAGACGATTTTCGCCCGCGCCTCGGCCGCGATATTGGAACGCATGTCCGCTGTCGGCTCGCCAATCGTATCCACATAGGCGGCGGTCCAGGGCACACCGGCGGAGTTGGTCAATGGCGAGCCGGCGCCATACAGGAGGCTGGTGATGTGGGAATCATTGCCGGCACCGTTGATGTCCCGGTACAACTGGCCCTCCTTTTCCACGCCCTCGGCCATCTTGCCCTTGGCACCTTTGTTCAGCATCACGATGATCGAACCGATGACTTCCAGATGGCTGAGTTCCTCGGTGGCGATGTCCATCAGCAGATCCTTACGGCCTGGATCGTCCTCGGACAAGGCCTGGGTGAAGTAGCGCGACGCCGCCGCCAGCTCCCCCTGGGCACCACCGAACTGTTCAAGCAGCAAGTTGGCAAGGCCGGGATTGGGTTCGGCGACGCGCACGGTGTATTGCAGTCTTTTATTATGTAAAAACATGATCAAAGCCCTCGATCAGACATAAACCATGGAGACACTGCCAGCAATAACAGGGCCCACAAGGCATCAGAAAAAGTTAAGGGAACGTGATTTGTTTTTTATTCGATAAATGAGACGAACGGTAATGACAAAGACAATACCGAACATCTCATCTCGAATAAAAAGGAAAAGATTGTAAAGCCAGGCGAAACTTTATATCCGCATTCAATTATTGCCGCCCATGGGGCCCCATGCCATGGGCACGGGGCCTGCCTGGTCAGCGGGCATTACGAGTCACGACCGCCGCCACGGCTATTTTCGCCGCCCTTCCTACCGGCTTCGGAAGCCTTTTCCCGGTCATTGGCAAAATTGCCGCCCGAAGCCTGGCCACCTTTGCGGCCCGCTTCCGAGGCGCGCTCAGGATCGTTGGCGAAATTACCACCCGATGCCTGCCCGCCTTTGCGGCCGGCCTCTGCAGCGCGTCCAGGGTCGTTGGCAAAGTTGCCGCCCGATGCCTGTCCGCCCTTACGCCCAGCCTCGGATGCGCGCCCAGGGTCGTTGGCAAAATTGCCGCCGGACGCTTGTCCGCCTTTTTTCCCGGCTTCCGATGCCTTCTCACGATCGTTAGCGAAATTGCCAGGATTGTTATTTCCTGTATTAGCCATTTCATTCACCTCGTTAGTTAGTGTTTAACGAGCCTCGCTGGCCCGTATTTACTATGAGAATTGGACTTCGCCAAGGTTTGAAAGAAATTCAGCGAGCGGCGACGAACGGTCAGAACCAGACAATTCAAATCCATTCAACGCCTGAACATTACAACTCGCTATCAATTAAGCGGCGAGCCATAAATTATCTTAAACACCTTAGCAATTACTTATTACATTCAATTGAAAGCAGTGCGTGTCTTTCCACGCTGTCCGCCAAAGGTCGGGCGGCGCCGGCACCCCATTGCACCGGTCTCGTCACCCTGGCCTCGCGCCGTTCCAGGAAGCCAAAACTCGCGGGCTGCCGGTGTTTTCCTGCACCACCGCACTGACCGGCTTGCGGCGTCCGGATGCCCTGTCGCCGGCACCCGGATAAGAGATCGATCAAGGTGAAATCGGATCACTGGCCGGAAACGTTTCCTCCAGCGCATCATCCAGCTGCTTACTGGTGACGTCCCGCTCACCCACCTTGCCACTGCGTTCGCAATGGCAGTCTGGCGCCGGACACGGCTCCCCATTGGGGTGTTGTTCGGCACAGGCTTGGCTGCAGTAAGCTTCGCCGTCGTGATTGAAAACCCGTTGCGGATCTACCTCACACTGACAATCGGGGCAACCGCACTTTAATTCGCTCATGCTCTTTCTCCCGAATAAGGGGTCGAAGGCGCCGTCAGGCAGAGCCGACCATCAGCTGAACCTCCAGGTTCGCCGCCGCAACGCCGTGGTTGGCCACATACACATCGGCAGTCCAGCCTTTGGTCAGGTTGTGATAGGACTGCGTGCCCAAGGCCGTGCCGCTGTTCCACTCGAGGATGTCGCCAATATCGATGTCGTTGGCCGAACCCAGCTCGAGCACGGTATGGCCGTCCTCCTGCGCCACATACACCCCCACCATTGCGCTCTGTCGATTGATGGCCCGTACTTCACCCGTGGTCTGCTTCATACGTTTCCTCTTCTCGGCAGCTTCAAGGAGCGACCGGCACGCTAGCCTGTCGCTCTTCCATACCTGGCCGTACTCAGCGCTTGGCTTCGGTGTGCGGATTGGCCGAACGCTCCAGAAACGCCTGGGTGATTTCCGGCAAGTGATCGCGCAACCACTCGGCCATGGCGATTTCCTGGGGCAGGATCTGTTCGCACGCCCGTTGCGTTTCCACATCCCCGGCGACTTTCGCCGCCTCGATCAATACGGTGTACGAGGCGATTTCAAGGTTCTCGAACACATAGCCACTCATGGCCCCCTTGACCACTTCATCGCTCATCGTCATGCCGCCCACCGCCTGACCAAAGGCCATGAGCTTGCCGGCCAGGTCCTTGAGCGTCGACGTACTGCCGCCCAGCCGCTGGATGCATTGTTCGACCAATTTTTGTTGTCCGAGGGTTTCCTGCAAATGCTCCTCGATGCGGGCCTTGAGCACCGGATAATGTTCCAGGCGTTCGGCCTGGGCCTTGAGCATTTTTTCCGCTTGCTGCTCCATGGCATGGGCATCGTTGAGCCAGTCCAGCAGGTTCTCTTTAGGCGTTGCCATTTCCTTCTCCTTAGCCGTGGTCGCTACTGCAACGCAGCGCGACGGTTCTGAAGTACCGCACATAAAAGTGGATAGCGCAGCACTGGGGAAAGTTTGAACAAACCAACCCCCAGGGCGACGAAAGGCGTCGACTCGATCCAAGTGCTAACCTCAACGGCTCAAGGCCAGCGCAGACACCTCCCATGCCCGAAGATCTTCACCAGGCACCCATCGATCAGTTACTGGCGTACACCGCCGGGCGGCGCTTCCTGGTGCTCACCGGCGCCGGCATCAGTACCCCGTCGGGCATCCCCGATTACCGCGACAGCGACGGGGTCCGTCGGGGTCGACAACCGATGATGTACCAGGAGTTCCTCGCCCAGCCCGAGGCACGACGGCGCTATTGGGCAAGGGCGATGCTGGGCTGGCCCCGGGTCAGGCAGGCCAGGCCGAACGTGGCTCACGAAGCCTTGGCCGAGTTGCAGGCGCAGCAACGCATCACCGGCCTGATTACCCAGAATGTCGACACCCTGCATGACCAGGCCGGCAGCCAGGACGTCATCGAACTGCACGGCAGCCTGCATCGCGTGCGGTGCCCGGATTGCGGCCAGCTCAGCGAGCGACAGCAGATTCAACGGTTGATGGAAGCCGAAAACCCTTACCTGGCGGGCGTCGATGCGGTGCAGGCCCCCGATGGCGACACCCTGCTCGACCCCGCGTTCGAGGCGCGCTTCCAAGTGCCCCATTGCCCCCATTGCGGCGGCGAGCGGTTGAAACCCGACGTGGTGTTTTTCGGCGAGAACGTCGCCCCCCTCACCGCGACCCGCGCCATGCAAGCCGTCGAGCAAGCGGACGGCCTACTGGTGGTGGGTTCGTCGCTGATGGCGTATTCGGCGTTTCGCCTGTGCCGGGCCATCAAGGACCAGGGCAAGCCGCTGCTGGCAATCAACCGCGGCAAGACCCGGGCCGATGAGTTGCTGGACCTCAAGCTCGAAGAGCCGTGTGAACAACTACTGCCATTGCTGGCACAACACCTGCTCTAACCACACCACCCACCCCCTGTGGGAGCGAGCTTGCTCGCGATGGCGTCGGATCAGCCAGCAGCGATATTGACTGACACACCGCTATCGCGAGCAAGCTCGCTCCCACAGGGTCATTGCTCACACAGGGTCAGTGTCGGCCTGCGGTCAACGTGCCCAACTCCTGATCCCTGAGCGTATCGAACAACGCCTGCGCCGCCGCCGACAATTCATGCCCCGGTTTGGTCAGCACGCCGATGGCTCGCTCGATCACCGGATCGCTCAAGGTGATGCAGCGGGCCCCCAGCTCATGCATCTGCCCGACACACAGCGCCGGCACGGCACTGACCCCCAGCCCACTGGCGACCATCCGTCCGACGGTCGCCAACTGGTGGCTCTCGAACTCCACCGGCAGTTTCATGCCCCGGGCCCGCAGATGCTCTTCCAGCATCACCCGTACGGTGGAGGGTCGTTGCAGCGTGATGAACGGCTGCTCCAGCAGGGTTTGCCAGTGGATTTCGTCGCGCTGGGCAAAGGCTGAATCCAACGGCACCACCGCGACGAAGCGATCGAGGTACAAGGGCGTGAACGCCAGGGACGAACCCTGCATCGGCTCGAACGCCACGCCCAGTTCGACATGACGATCACGGACCATTTCCAGCACTTGTTCATTGATCACATCGTTGACCGTGACGTTGACATTCGGATAGCGGGCGCGGAAGGTCTTGAGGATCGGCGGCAGCAGGTTGCCGGCGAACGAAGGCATCGCCGCCAGCGTCACGCGACCGCGCTGCAAGGTGAAGCGCTGGCGCATTTCGTCCTCGGCGTTGTCCCAGTCGGCCACCAGCCGGCGGGCCAGTGGCAGCAAGGATTCACCTTCGGGGGTCAACGCCACGTTACGGGTATTACGGCTGAACAAACGACCGCCGAGGCCTTCTTCCAGGGCCTTGATAGTCAGGCTCAAGGCCGATTGGGACAGGTGCAGCCGCTCGCAGGCCACGGCGAAGCTCAGGCTCTGGGCCACCGCGAGGAAGGCACGGATTTGCTTGAGGGTCATGGGATGTTCGTGTCCGGTTGGGTAGGAGCTGCCGAAGGCTGCGATCTTTTGATCTTTTGCTTGGGATTCAAGTGTTTTTGGAAAGATCGCAGCCTCGTTGCACTCGACAGCTCCTACAGAGGGAGGCAATTGTTGAGTTTTATCAATCAATCCAATCTAAAAATCAACTTAACAAATATATGACTTGGCGCAACACTGCATCTCATTGCGACCCCATCAAGAATAAAAGAGGTGTCTATGGCAGGTTTCGACAAACGCGTGAGCTCTTATGAACAAGCGCTGGAAGGCTTGAAGGACGGCATGACCGTCATCGCCGGCGGCTTCGGCCTGTGCGGTATTCCGGAAAACCTGATCGCCGAGATCAAGCGCAAGGGCATCCGCGACCTCACCGTGGTGTCCAACAACTGCGGCGTCGACGGTTTCGGCCTCGGCGTGCTGTTGGAAGACCGGCAGATCCGCAAGGTGATCGCCTCCTACGTGGGCGAGAACGCCCTGTTCGAGCAGCAACTGCTGAGCGGCGAAATCGAAGTCGTGCTCACCCCCCAAGGCACTCTCGCCGAAAAAATGCGCGCCGGCGGCGCCGGCATCCCAGCATTCTTCACCGCCACGGGCGTCGGCACGCCGGTGGCCGAAGGCAAGGAAGTGCGTGAATTCCATGGCCGCCAATACCTGATGGAAGAGTCCATCACCGGCGACTTCGCCATCGTCAAAGGCTGGAAGGCCGACCATTTCGGCAACGTCATCTATCGCCACACCGCCCAGAACTTCAACCCGCTGGCCGCCACGGCGGGCAAGATCACCGTGGTGGAAGTCGAAGAAATCGTCGAACCCGGCGAGCTGGACCCGACCCAGATCCACACCCCTGGCATCTACGTCGACCGGGTCATTTGCGGCACGTTCGAAAAACGCATCGAACAGCGCACCGTGCGTAAGTGATCCCCTGCCCCCGGCCCGAATGAAGGAATAAGAACATGGCACTTTCCCGCGAACAAATGGCTCAACGCGTCGCCCGCGAAATGCAGGACGGCTACTACGTGAACCTGGGCATCGGTATCCCGACCCTGGTCGCCAACTACATTCCCGAAGGCATGGAAGTCATGCTGCAATCGGAAAACGGCCTGCTCGGCATGGGCGCGTTTCCCACCGAAGCCGAAGTCGATGCCGACATGATCAACGCCGGCAAACAGACGGTCACCGCGCGCATCGGCGCCTCGATCTTCTCTTCCGCCGAATCGTTTGCCATGATCCGTGGCGGCCACATCGACCTGACCGTGCTCGGCGCATTCGAGGTGGATGTCGAAGGCAACATTGCCTCGTGGATGATCCCCGGCAAGTTGGTCAAGGGCATGGGCGGTGCGATGGACCTGGTGGCCGGTGCCGAGAACATCATCGTCACCATGACCCATGCGTCCAAGGACGGTGAGTCGAAACTGCTGCCGCGCTGCAGCTTGCCGCTGACCGGCGCCGGTTGCATCAAGCGCGTTCTGACCGACCTGGCCTACCTGGAAATCCAGGACGGCGCCTTCATCCTTAAAGAACGCGCCCCAGGCGTCAGCGTCGAGGAAATCGTCGCCAAGACCGCCGGCAAGTTGATCGTGCCGGACCATGTGCCTGAAATGCAGTTCGCTGCCCAGTGAGGAGAGATTCGATGCAAGAAGTCGTGATTGTCGCCGCTACCCGTACCGCCATCGGCAGCTTCCAGGGTTCGCTGGCTGCCATTCCCGCGCCGGAACTCGGTGCCGCGGTGATTCGTCGCCTGCTGGAGCAGACCGGTTTGTCCGGCGAACAGGTCGATGAAGTGATTCTCGGCCAGGTACTGACCGCAGGCTCCGGGCAAAACCCGGCGCGCCAGGCGTCGATCCTCGCCGGCCTGCCCCATGCGGTGCCGGCGCTGACCCTGAACAAGGTCTGCGGTTCGGGCCTCAAGGCGTTGCACCTGGGCGCCCAGGCGATCCGCTGTGGCGACGCCGAGGTCATCATCGCCGGCGGCATGGAAAACATGAGCCTGGCGCCCTACGTCCTGCCGGCCGCCCGCACCGGCCTGCGCATGGGCCACGCGAAGATGATCGACAGCATGATCACCGACGGCCTGTGGGATGCCTTCAACGATTACCACATGGGCATCACCGCCGAGAACCTGGTGGACAAGTACGGCATCAGCCGCGAGGAGCAGGACGCCTTCGCCGCCGCTTCCCAGCAGAAGGCCGTCGCCGCCATCGAGGGCGGTCGGTTTGCCGATGAGATCACGCCGATCCTGATTCCCCAGCGCAAAGGCGATCCCGTGGCGTTCGCCACCGATGAACAACCGCGCGCCGGTACCACTGCCGAATCCCTGGGCAAGCTCAAGCCTGCCTTCAAGAAGGACGGCAGCGTCACCGCGGGTAACGCGTCCTCGCTCAACGATGGTGCCGCCGCCGTGATCCTGATGAGCGCGGAAAAAGCCAAGGCCCTGGGCCTGCCGGTGCTGGCGAAAATCAGTGCCTACGCCAATGCCGGCGTCGACCCGGCCATCATGGGCATTGGCCCGGTCTCGGCCACCCGTCGCTGCCTGGACAAGGCCGGCTGGTCGCTGGAGCAGTTGGACCTGATAGAAGCCAACGAAGCCTTCGCCGCCCAGTCGCTGGCCGTGGCCCGGGAACTGAAATGGGACATGGACAAGGTCAACGTCAATGGCGGCGCCATCGCCCTGGGCCACCCCATCGGCGCGTCGGGTTGCCGGGTCCTGGTGTCGCTGTTGCATGAAATGATCAAGCGCGACGCCAAGAAAGGCCTCGCGACCCTGTGCATCGGCGGCGGCCAAGGCGTAGCCCTGGCGCTGGAACGGGCATAACCGACACGGGTTCAACGGTGGCGGCACGGACCCACGACTATCCGTGCAGCCACTGGCACCACCACCGGCGCGACCTCGGTTGCGCCGTTTTTTTTGCCTGTTGGTTTATGTGGATGGCTTGCCGGCCTCATCGCGAGCAAGCTCGGCTCCCACAGGGGAACTGTGGTGTATGCAGCATTCATGGACACCGCCAAATCCTGTGGGAGCAGCGCCCACAATGGATTTTGGGTGTACGCAATATCTGGGGCCACCACCAAACCCTGTGGGAGCGAGCTTGCTCGCGATGGCGGCGGGTCGGTCTGTTGCGTGAGCCCAGACCCCAAAAAAAACGGCACCTTTCGGTGCCGTTCGTTTTCACATCCGGGGCTTTACTTGCGTGCCGCCTCCCATGATTTCAACAGCTCGGTGTAGCTCACGGTTTCGCCTTTAGGCTTCTCGTTCGCCAGTTTCGGCTTCGGTGCGCCCGGTTGATCGAACCAGTATTGCGCGTCGCGCTCAGGGTTCATCTTAGGTGCGCAGGTGGCTTGGGCCTTGGAGCGTTCCAGGCGGGTCATGATCGCATCCTGGTCCTTGGCCAACCCGTCGAGGGCCTGCTGCGGCGTTTTCTCGCCGCTGGCAGCTTCGGCGATGTGGCTCCACCACAATTGCGCCAAGCGTGGGTAGTCCGGCACGTTGGTCCCGGTCGGGGTCCATTGCACACGGGCCGGGCTGCGGTAGAACTCCACCAGGCCACCGAGTTTCGGCGCCAGGTCGGTCATCGCCTGGGAGTTGATGTCCGATTCACGAATCGGCGTCAGGCCCACGATGGTTTTCTTCAGCGACACGGTCTTGGACGTCACGAACTGCGCATAGAGCCAGGCCGCGAGTTTCTGTTTCTCAGGCGTGGACTTCATGAACGTCCAGGAACCCACGTCCTGGTACCCCAGCTTCATGCCCTGTTCCCAGTAAGGTCCGCGCGGCGAAGGTGCCATGCGCCATTTTGGCGTGCCATCGGCGTTCACCACCGGCAGGCCCGGTTTGGTCATGTCGGCAGTGAAGGCGGTATACCAGAAGATCTGCTGGGCGATGTTGCCTTGGGACGGCACCGGTCCGGATTCGGAGAAGGTCATGCCCGCCGCTTCCGGCGGCGCATATTTCTTCAGCCAGTCCACGTACTTGGTGGTGGCGAACACGGCCGCGGGGCCGTTGGTGTCGCCGCCACGGGTCACGCTGGAACCGACCGGATGGCAGTCCTCTACGCGAATGCCCCACTCGTCCACCGGCAAGCCGTTGGGCAGGCCCTTGTCGCCGCCACCGGCCATGGAGAACCAGGCATCGGTGAAGCGCCAGCCCAGGGACGGGTCTTTCTTGCCGTAGTCCATGTGCCCGTAGACGCGCTTGCCGTCGATTTCCTTGACGTCTTCGGAAAAGAACTTGGCGATGTCTTCATAGGCCGACCAGTTCACCGGGACACCCAGCTCGTAGCCGTACTTTTCCTTGAACTTGGCCTTCAGGTCCGCACGCTCGAACCAGTCGGCGCGGAACCAGTACAGGTTGGCGAACTGCTGGTCGGGCAGTTGATAGATCTTGCCATCCGGCGCAGTGGTGAAGGAGATGCCGATGAAGTCCTTGATGTCCAGGGTTGGCGAAGTGTAAGCCTTGCCTTCGTTGGCCATCAGGTCGGTGATCGATTCGGTCTTACCGTAGCGAAAGTGCGTACCAATCAGGTCCGAATCGTTGACCCAGCCGTCATAGATGTTCTTGTCCGACTGCATCACCGTCTGCATCTTCTCCACCACGTCGCCTTCTTGCAGCAGATCGTGGGTCAACTGGATCCCGGTGATTTCGGTGAAGGCCTTGGCCAGTACCTTGGACTCGTATTCGTGAGTGGTGAGGGTTTCCGACACCACGTTGATCTTCATACCGCGAAACGGCTCGGATGCCTTGATGAACCATTTGAGTTCTTCGAGCTGCTGGGCGTCCGTCAAGGTCGACGGTTTGAATTCACTGCCGATCCATTTTTTAGCGGCGTCTTCATAGGCGTCGGCCCAGGCCGCAGCGCTCAGCCCGCTGAGTGCCAGCATGGCTGCCAATGAAACGCTATGTCGCAGCTTATTGTTTTTATTGAACATAGAGACCTCCTGTTTGGGTTTAAGAGCCTGATCGGCGAACCTTCGCGACTAGCCCCACCGCATCACTGCCAACAGCCACACCCAAGACAACGCGAACGCTATCCAGATGCTCCAGTCGGTGGCGCCGATCACCAGCAGGTGCAGGTAGGCGCTACCGAGAAGACCGATAAACAACCGATCGCCACGGGTGGTGGCAATCGGCAGGAAACCACGCCGAGGGATACTCGGCGAACGCAACTCCCAGGTGGTCATGCCCACCAGAAACAAGGCGATAACCCCGAAAAATACCGCCGTGGGGACGGTCCAGTTCATCCATTCCATCATCGACTCCTCAGACCCGGCCCAGGGCGAAGCCCTTGGCCACGTGGTTGCGAACGAACCAGATCACCAGCATGCCCGGCAGGATGGTCAACACCCCCGCCGCCGCCAGCACCCCCCAGTCGATACCGGACGCCGATACCGTACGGGTCATGACCGCCGCGATCGGCTTGGCATTCACCGAGGTGAGCGTGCGCGCCAGCAACAGTTCGACCCAGGAGAACATGAAGCAGAAAAATGCCGTGACACCGATGCCGGAGCCGATCAACGGAATGAAGATCTTGACGAAGAACTTGGGGAAACTGTAGCCGTCAATGTAGGCGGTCTCGTCAATTTCTTTCGGCACCCCGGACATGAACCCTTCCAGGATCCACACCGCCAACGGCACGTTGAACAGGCAATGGGCCAGGGCCACGGCGATGTGGGTGTCGAACAACCCGATGGACGAATACAGCTGGAAGAACGGCAACAGGAACACCGCCGGCGGGGCCATGCGGTTGGTCAACAGCCAGAAGAACAGGTGCTTGTCCCCCAGGAACCGATAGCGGGAAAACGCATAGGCCGCCGGCAGCGCCACGCCCAGGGAAATCACCGTGTTCAGGCTCACGTAGTACAGCGAGTTCAAGTACCCGGTGTACCAGCTCGGGTCCGTGAAAATCACCTTGTAGTTGTGAAAGGTAAAGTCCGCCGGCCACAGCGTCAGGCTGCCGAGAATTTCAGTGTTGCTCTTGAACGACATGTTCAGCAGCCAGTAGATGGGCACCAGCAGGAACAGGATGTAGATCAACAGCGGAATCAGCTTTTTCTTGCTCATTGTGCGGGCCTCAACGGTTGGCGTCGGAGTGCGTCATGGCGGTGTAGAACAGCCAGGACACCAACAGAATGATCAGGAAATACACCAGGGAAAACGCCGCCGCCGGGCCCAGGTCGAATTGGCCGATGGCCATTTGCGTCAGGGTCTGGCTGAGGAACGTGGTGGCGTTGCCCGGCCCGCCGCCGGTGAGTACGAACGGCTCGGTGTAGATCATGAAGCTGTCCATGAAACGCAGCATCACGGCGATCAGCAGCACGCTCTTCATCTTCGGCAACTGGATGTGACGGAACACTGCCCAGTTCGACGCCCGGTCGATCCGCGCGGCCTGGTAGTACACGTCGGGAATCGCTCGCAGCCCCGAATAGCACAGCAGCGCCACCAACGAAGTCCAGTGCCAGACATCCATCACCAGCACGGTGACCCAGGCGTCCATGGTGTTGGCCGCGTAGTTGTAGTTGATGCCCAGGCCGTTGAGGGTCGAGCCCAGCAAACCGATGTCGGCGCGGCCGAAAATCTGCCAGATGGTGCCCACCACGTTCCACGGGATCAGCAGCGGAATCGCCAGGATGATCAGCACCAGGGACGACCATTTGCCCTTGGTCGGCATGGTCAGGGCGATGGCGATGCCGAGGGGAATTTCAATCAGCAGCACGCACGCCGAGTAGATGAACTGGCGCAGCAGCGAGTCGTGTAGCCGCGGATCGAGCAGCACCTGCTTGTACCAGTCGGCGCCGACGAAGTAGCGGCTGGATTGGTCGAAGATGTCCTGCACCGAATAGTTGACCACGGTCATCATCGGAATCACGGCGCTGAAGGCCACCAGCAGGAACACCGGCAATACCAGCCACCAGGCCTTGTTGTTCTGCACCTTGTTCATGGCTGCACCTCGCTCAACGGTTCCAGCAGGTATTCATCGGCATAGACCATCAGCCATTGGGCCGGAAAACTGATGTACGCCGTGCCTTCCGGCACCGGCTTGTCTTCGGCCAGGCGGACCTTCAGCGGTGCGCCATCGAGGTTGAGGGTCAGGATCTTGTAGGTGCCCAGGTCTTCGACGTGCACCACATCAGCCTGCATCGCGTCGTCGTAAGGGCCATCCCAGACATGCACGAACTCGGGACGGATACCGACCTTCAGGCTTTTGCCTTCGGCTTCGGCGATACGACGTTGCAAGGTTTCCGACAGCGGCAAGTGGGTCGAGGCGAAACCGACACCGCCGGGCTGCGCCGTGACCTCGATCAGGTTCATCCCCGGGCTGCCGATGAAGTAGCCGACAAAGGTGTGGCTCGGACGCTCGAACAAGTCCCGGGGCGTACCGAACTGCACGATCTGGCCGCCGTACATCACCGCGATCTTGTCGGCGAACGTCGAGGCTTCCAACTGGTCGTGGGTGACGTAGACCATGGTGATGTTGAACTGCTCATGGATCTGCTTGAGCTTGCGCCGCAGTTTCCATTTCAGGTGCGGGTCGATCACCGTCAGCGGTTCGTCGAACAGGATCGCCGACACATCGTCGCGCACCAGCCCGCGGCCCATGGAGACTTTCTGCTTCTCATCGGCGGTGAGGTTGCGGGCCTTTTTGTCCAGCAGGTTCTGCAGGTCCAGGACCTCGGCGATTTCCTGCACCTTGGTGTGGATCCGCGCTTCGGCCATGCCCTGGTTACGCAGCGGGAATGCCAGGTTGTCGAACACCGTCATGGTGTCGTACACCACCGGGAACTGGAACACCTGGGCGATGTTGCGGTGTTCCGGGGTCAGGTCGTTGACGACTTTGCTGTCGAACATCACCTGCCCTTCGGAAGGGCTGAGCAAGCCGGAAATGATGTTGAGCAAGGTGGACTTGCCGCAGCCCGAAGGTCCGAGCAGCGCATAGGCGCCGCCCTGCTCCCAGATGTGGTTCATCTCGCGGATCGCGTAATCCTCGGGGCCCGCCGGGGTGCTGGTGTAGCTGTGGGCGAGGTTCTGCAAACGAATTTCAGCCATCAGGCAACCCTCGCGATACGCTGCCCAGGGGCTTGGACCAGCTTGCCCTGGGCGTCGAAAACAAACAGTTTATGGGTCGGAATGTAGATGCGAATCGGCGCATCCACGTCGTACTCATGTACCCCTGGCAAGTGCAGCACCAGCAGGAAATGTTCGTTGCGCACGTGCAGGAACGTCTCCGAGCCGCTGATCTCGGCCACTTCGACGGTCACCGCCAGTTCGAGGTCGTCGTCGTTGCTCGGCACCAGGGAAATGTGACTGGGGCGCACGCCGAAACGGAACTCGCCCTCGCCCACCGGGCGCAGGTCGACGTTCAGCGGGAAGTGCACGAAATTGGCGAAGCTGACTTCATTGCCGGCGATACGACCCGGCATGAGGTTGATCGGCGGTTCGGAAAACAACTCGGCGGCCAGCACGGTTTGTGGCTGGTGATAGACAGAAGACGACTTGCCACTCTGAATCACCCGGCCCTCATGCAGGATCGTGGTCGTGCCGCCCAGGGCCAGCGCTTCGTTAGGCTCGGTGGTGGCGTAGACAGCGATGGTGTGGCGGGCCTGGAACAGCTCGCGCATTTCCTGGCGCAGCTCTTCACGCAGCTTGTAGTCCAGGTTCACCAGGGGCTCGTCGAACAGGATCAGTTCGGCGTCCTTGACCAGTGCCCGGGCCATGGCCGTGCGCTGCTGCTGGCCGCCGGACAACTCCAATGGATGACGTTTGAGGAATTTCTCGATCCGCAGCATCCTGGCGGTTTCCAGCACTTTGCTCTGGATGACTTCGTCGGACACACCGGCCTGGCGCAACGGCGAGGCGATGTTTTCGAAAACAGTCATGGTCGGGTAGTTGATGAACTGCTGGTAAACCATCGACACGTTGCGCAGCCGCACCGGGCGGTTAGTGACGTCGACGCCGTTCATCAGGATGCGGCCACTGTCGGGCTTGTCCAGACCGGCCATCAGGCGCATGAGACTGGTCTTGCCGGACAGCGTGCGGCCCAACAGGACGTTGAAGGATCCGGGTTCGAAACTCAGATTGGCATCGTCGATCCAGGTCTGGCCTTCGACGGTGCGACAGATGTGCTCAAGCTTTAATGACATGGCTCGGCCTTTTTATTATTTGGAGTCAAGCGACCCGAGTTGCAAAGCGAAAGCCGTGCCAGAAATCACAAGCCATTGACCTGGCTTATTTTTTTTAAAAAACCTGAGAAAAACACGTTCGCAGATGAACACAAGTGAACAGCCACGACTGAACAACTGAACAATTCACGGGTTGACAATGAACAATTTTGAACAACACTGAATGAACGTTTTCGGTTAGCCTGGCCATGCCCTTTGTGGGAGAGAGCTTGCTCGCGATAGCGGTGTGTCAGTCACATCAATGCTGCTGATCCACCGCTATCGCGAGCAAGCTCGCTCCCACAAGGTCTGTGTATTACGTGCTATTCAGGCTTGCCCCAGCACAAGGAGTCTGTGCGAGACTTGCCACAACAATAAAAACAGCACCTGCGAGAGTGCCCCATGGCCGCACCTGCTCCTGCCTTGTCCCACGAGGCCATCATCCAGGCCTCCTGGTCCCGTTGCCGCGCCTTTGGCCTGAATCACCAGAGTGTGCCGGCCTTCGATCAGTTGCCCGCCCAAGGCATCGCCCAGTTGCTGGAGAGCCAGCATTCGCTGGTGCAGACCACCCATCAGGAAGTCTTGCCGTATTACGAGAACATCCTGAGCAACTCCAATTGCCTGATCATGCTGGCCGACAACCAGGGCCAAGTGTTGACCTCCTGGGGCACCCAGCGCTTCATCGAGCCGAAACTGGCCCATGGCTTCAGTGCCGGGGCGAGCTGGATGGAGCGTTGCACCGGCACCAACGCCATCGGCACCGCGCTGGCCTGCGAACAGGCAGTGCATATCGAGCACGATGAACACTTCCTCAAGGCCAACCGCTTCATGACCGGCTCCGCCGCGCCGATCTTCGACGCCGAGCGCAAGGTCATCGCCGTGCTGGACGTCTCCAGCGACAGCTACCTGCCGCCGTCCCATACCCTGGGCATGGTCAAGATGATGAGCCAGACCGTGGAGAACCGGCTGATCCTCAATCTGTTTCGCGGTGAACACTTCCAGCTGACCTTCAACACCGGCTTGAACAACCTCGACAGCCAATGGGCCGGGCTGCTGATCTTCGATGAGAGCGGCCAGGTGCTTTCCGCCAACCGCCGGGCCGACAACCTGCTGGGCCTGAGCCTGTCCCGGGTGAGCATTGAAAGCCTGTTCAAGGTTTCGCTGCTGGAACTGCTGAACCAACCCGACGGCCTGCCGTTCGCCCTGCAAGCGTCTGGCAGCAATCGATTCCAGTGCTTGCTCAGGCGCCCGAGCCAGGTGTCGATCAGGGCACGGGTCTTCACCGAGGCGACGCCTGCGCCAGCCCCCGCCAGCAACGCCATCAGCCTCAATACCCTGCACTTCGGTGACAGCCGTGTGGAAAAAGCCGTGCGCCAGGCCGAGCGCTTGCTGGAGAAGGATATTCCGCTGCTGATCCATGGCGAGACCGGCGTCGGCAAGGAAGTGTTCGTCAAGGCCCTGCACCAGGCCAGTTCACGCTGCAAGCAGCCGTTCATTGCCGTGAACTGCGCGGCGATTCCCGCCGAGTTGGTAGAATCGGAACTGTTCGGTTATGAAAAAGGCGCGTTCACCGGCGCCAACCAGAAAGGCAGCATCGGCCTGATCCGCAAGGCCGACCGCGGTACGCTGTTCCTCGACGAAATCGGTGACATGCCCCTGCCGACCCAGGCCCGGCTGTTGCGGGTCTTGCAGGAACGTTGCGTGCAACCGGTGGGCAGCGCCGAGCTGTTCCCGGTAGACATCCGTATCATCTCCGCCACCAACCGCTCGCTGCGCGAACAGGTGCAACTGGGGCGGTTCCGCGAAGACTTGTACTACCGCATCGGCGGCCTGACCCTGGAACTGCCGCCCCTGCGCGAACGCAGCGACAAGCAGGCGCTGTTCAAACGCCTCTGGGAACACCACCGCGAACCGACCCAATGGGCCGGCCTGAGCCGTGAGGTCCTGGACTTGTTCGAACGCCATCCCTGGCCGGGCAACCTGCGACAGGTCAGCAGCGTGCTGCAAGTGGCCCTGGCGATGGCCGAGGAACAGCCGATCCGCCCGGAGCACCTGCCCGACGACTTTTTTGTCGACCTGGAAATGGAGCCGGTGGAAACACCGGAGCCATTGAGGGTGGACCTCAACGACGCCGAAGACTTGAACCGTCAATTGCAGGCCGTGGGCGGAAACATTTCACACCTGGCGCGACGGTTGGGCGTCAGCCGCAATACCCTGTACAAACGCCTGCGACAACTTGAGAGCTGATACAAACCCTGTCCCACAAAGTCTTCGTGGTGAATGCCGATTGCTTGAACACCCGCGAAACCTGTGGGAGGTTCGCTTCACTGACTGGCACCGCTGCAAAGAGGTGCCAGTCAGTTGGAACACCGGGTCAGTCGAACGCGCCATTGAGCACTTCGTAGATGAGGCCGCTGGCGATCGCCACCAGGATCAGGTCCGTGCCGACCTGTTGCCATTCATAACCGTCATAGTGCGGCAACCGCCCCAGCAGCCGGCCATCAAGCTTCTTGGCGATGCCGGGGGGCAACGGTTTGCCGCGGGCCAGGTTTTTCTGGATGCCCGGCGGCAAGGGCGGGCCGGGGCTCCAATAATCGCGATGACCGCCGATCAGGCTGAGCACACCGCCCCGGTCGATGCTGGGACCGTTATGCCAATCGCCACCGGGGTCGCCCTTGCCACTCTGATTGCCTTTGTTGCCGGGATTTCCCTGCCCGCCCTTGTTGCCCTGCCCGCCTTTACCTCCCTGTCCATGACCGGGGCCTTGATCGAATTGAGCATTCCCCTTGCCGTTACCCGGGTCCGCGACAACAATGCCAGGGCCCACCGCCAGGGCGAAACAGGTCACTGCGGCAATCAACGAACGCGATTTGAACATGGCAGTTCTCTCAAGAAAGGGATGTCCCCTGTAAAGATATAGAGACTAACGGTGATGTTAGCTCCATATCACGCTGCGCGCCGCTGGCCGACTGGATTACACCTGAATACAGCGATCAAGGAGTTTCATGCGCAAGGATTACCTGGCTTTTTTCGTCTCGATGTTCCTCTCCCGGCTGGCCGACCAGATCTTGCTGTTCATCGTCCCGCTGATTGTTTTCCAGACCACCCACAGTGTCGCCTGGGCAGGCCTGGCCTTCTTCGTCGAATCCCTGCCGCGCTATCTGGCGTTCCCAATCTGCGGCGCGCTGTGCGACAAGTTTCCGCCGATTCGCATCCTGCACATCAGCCAGGTCTATCGCGCCGTGGCCTGCGGCGTGGCGGTGCTGCTACATGGCGTTTTCGGCGGCATCTATTGGATCGTGGCGCTCTCGGCTCTCTGCGGCGTGTTGACCACCCAGGGCATCATGGCTCGCGAAGTGGTGATGCCGTACATCTTCAGGCACTACACCTACACCAAGACCCTGTCCTACTCGCAAATCGCCGACCAGACCGGCTTGGTACTGGGCCCGCTTATCGCCGCACTGCTGCTTGAGGTGTGGGCATGGCACTGGGTGGTGCTGGCGATTGCCGGGCTGTTCCTGCTGGCGGACCTGGCCATGGGGTACTGGCAGCGCACCAGCTCGGCCACCCTGGAAACCTTCGAACAACATCACGACCTCTGGCTGAACTCGCTGCGCGTTGCCTTCGGCCACATTCGCAACCTGGCGGAACTGAAAAAGATCATCAGCCTGGCGGTGGGCGTCAACCTGATCATCGGCGTCACCCTCGCCACGTCGGCGGCCATGGTCATCGGCCACTACGGCGCGGGCAAGGATGATTACGCCGGGTTGCAGGCGGCCGGTGCGCTGACCACCATCGTCATCCTGTTTCTCCTGGCCCGGGTGACCTTGCCCTTGAAACTGCTGGGTGCACTCTCCTACACGCTGATTACCGTCGGCGCCTTCGTCACCGCCCTCAGCCCGAACACAGGGGGCTATGTCGTCGGTTTCTTGCTGATTGTCGGTTTCGACAAAATATTCAACGTCTACTTTCGCACCCTGCGCCAGCAAGTCATTCCACCCCAGGACTTCGGCAAGACTGTCGGCGTCATCACACTGCTCAACAACCTGTCGCAACCGCTCGCGGGCCTGCTCGTCGCGGTGCTGGCTGCGCCTGCTGGTACGCAGGAGGTGATTCTGCTGCTGGCGGTTATCACCGGTCTGATCGGCGCCGCAGTGGTCTTGGTGAACAGGCATTCAACGCACGGAGCAAGCGTCTACCGCACCGAGACCGACTGATCCGGCCGGAGCGTCGGTTTGTATTATCAGTGACTTATTGTTGAGGCATGGTTGAAACGTTGCCAGCGTCGAGGACGTCTGCCCCGCCATTCGTCACCTGTCAAATGTCGGGGCCAACAAGCGAACCTGTCTGGCTCAGGGTTTGCACTGGCCTGTCTCAGCAGCCAAGAACGACGTAATTCTGACGCGGCGGCAAATTAATCAATGCTTGGTCAGCAAACGGAGATGTACCGTGTCAACTCTCAACGAAATCGCAGCGAACCACGCGAGAATGGCAAAGTTAAAGGAAGAAGAGTCGATGCGGCTGAGTGCGCTTCAGGGGCAGGTGGTGGGGAGTTTTGAAATGCCACCCATCGAGGCGCCGCAGGAGATGTCGCTGCACTTCATGACGGGGGGACAGGATCACTCGTTTGGAGAAGCGGCTGCACTGAGTTTTTGACCAAAGTGTTGATAGGCTCCGTCGCCCGCTTGCGCGCGGGCGACTCGGTTGTTCAGAGCTGCCTGGCTAAAGCCGCCGCAAGTATGCCCGCCGCAATCGCCGGCAACGGTTTTTTCAGGATCAGCATGACGACTGCCGTGGTGAGCAACGCCAAGCGCGCGCCGTTATCTCCTTTAACGGCCAGCGGAGCCAGCACTGCCACCAACACCGAGCCCGACATGGCCGTGATGAACTGCTGCACCCGATAGTTGATCGGCACGAACGACATCACGAAAACACCACCCCACCGAGTCGCCAATGTCACGACGGCCATTATCAATATGACCAGCAAGGTGCCATACCCCGCCGTTTCAACGTTCATTGTTTTTCTCCATCCACAACGCTCCCAGAATGCCTCCCGCCAAAGCTCCCACCACGACATGACTGTTAGCCGGTAAATACCAATAGGCCAACAGCGATGAGCAAGCCGCCACAGTCCAGATGATGAGCATGCGCAGGTTCTTTTTCCCGCCCACGACCATCGCCAACAAGAAACAGCCCATCACCATATCGAGCCCGAAACTGACCGGGTTCTCGATAGCGCTGCCAAAATGAAGCCCCAGCCAACTCCCCAGGGTCCAAGTGACCCACAGTGCAATGCCACCGCCAAATAAAATCCCCAGCCCCGGCTTGCCCTGACTGAACGCCTGCATCGCCATGGCCCAGTTGGCGTCCGAGACAACCAGCATCACACCGTAGCGTTTGGCAACGGGTAACTCCCGCAACCACGGGTAAAGCGTCGCACCCATCAATAAGTGCCGGGCATTGATGGCGAAGACGGTGATCATCAGCGGAACGACCGGCACGTGCTGCCCCCACAGATCCAACGCGGCAAATTGAGAAGCCCCGGCAAAAACCAGGGTACTCATGAGCACAGCTGAGGTGTCACTCAAACCCGTTTGCGCAGCCGCCAGGCCGAAAGCAACGCCGAACACGACGACGAACAGGGAAATGGGGAGCAACTGTTTGAAACCGTCGTATATGTGGTTGAGCGTCAGCGCGTGCAGGTGGGGTTCGACGTTCGACAAGACATGCCTCTTTGGAATATTTGCAACAAAGGCGCCAGTATGTCCGATGCAGGGTTCATGCGACCACCTCACGGCCAATCACGAAGGGCTTGCAGCGTCGATACCGCCCCCGCTGATGACAGGCATCCACCGAAGCCAATAGGTGAAGCGTGTCACAGATCAGACGCCCGCTTGAGCGGCCGGTGCAGAATGTCCAACACAACCGTTTACAAAACGGCAAGATAACCACCCTGGGTGATCTACGTGAGCCCCACCACGATCAAAGCAATCAATGCCCTGGAAACAGAGCACAGGATTTCTTGGAAGAAAGACAAATTCATGGAAAACAGGAGCCTTGCAAATGAGCACCACTGAACAAGTACAAGCCACAGGTAAATACAGCGCCAAATGGCAGGAACGTTTTAATTTCTTTGATACCTACGGCGCACCGAGCGACCCGCGATTCAAAGAGGCAGTCAAGGCCCTCCCTGGTTTCAAGAAGAAACTACTGGTCAGCGCCAACGTCATTGCATTCTTCTTCGGCCCCATTTACCTGTTCGTCCTGGGCCTGTGGAAGAAAAACCTGGCCCTGCTCGGCATCATGGTGGCGATCAATATCGTGCTGAGCGTGATTTTTACTCTCCTGGGCATGGACTTCCCAAGACCGCTGAGTACCGGCCTGAGCGTTGCGTTCTCGATGACCTATGCGCTCATGGTCAACTACTCCTTCTACCTCAAAGAGGTGAAGGGCGAGCAAAGCTGGAACCCGTTCCAAGGCATGCGTTTCTGATTTCACACTTGGAAGCCCGTACCGCATAAGCATACGGGCTTCGTCTTCGTTGTAACGCCGGCATCCCACCTGCTGAAACGTCTTAATTCACTGTTTCAACAGCACCGCATAATTGTTTAAAACTTCAGATGCAGAAAGCGCGGAGACAATCTCGAGCAGTTTCTGATTATGCCCGAGATACAGAGCATTGTATTTCAAGTCGGCCGGAAATGTGAGATTGGCAATGGCGGCCGCGGGAAGTTCGAATGTCACGCTTGCAACCTCGCCATTTGTAGGTAACAGCGTGCCTATCTTATAAAACACTTTTCCGTCAGAGACCTGTACATCCGAACTGCCTTGCGCCCTATAGGTCAACTCAAGCGAAGCCCCCTTCTTCAGAGCGACCAACTCTTCAGCAGATTTTATTTCCACTCTGAAAGGTGCGTGATTGAACGCTCCCAACGCTTGGATAATCTTCCTGAAACTTGATGCTTTTTGTTTCGAGTCGTCATACGGTCCTGACCAGTTCATATCCGGAGACACGATAAGGCTTGCCTCACGAGTAATGTCGTGATCACCGGTCTGACCAAGAAGAATAGACCTGAAGATATCCTTTCCCGCCAACTTGATGGAAAAAATGTCTAGATCCTTTTGGGTCAAGTAGAAGCGAAATAGCAGATCGAGTCTTGCCGGCGCAAGAGAATACGCAGAAATCGGACCTGGGTAATCAGGACGATTGATCACATAGCTTTGGATATTTTTCTCAAGCCAAGCAACCGAGCGTCTGGCCAGCTGTAGAGGCTCAGTCCTTTTAGAGAATTCTGCATAATCGTACAAGGCGATAGTTGCAATCAGATTCCCGTTCAGAACGGCTATTCTTTCAGCCACCGGGTACTCTTCAAACACCACGTCGTCACCAACAAACCTGGTAAATCCCCCCTCATCCAATGGCAGAAGATAAGACAGATAAATTTCCTCAGCCTTGTTTGCGTAATAAGCATCACCGGTTTTTTTCGCCATTTCCACATAGAATTCAAGGGCAACACCTTGGGTAAAAGCAGAAACCCATGGTGCCCTGAGCTGGAAAGGCCATGCATCGATATAATCATCCTGAAAAGCAAAGAAGAGGCCGCCGCCGTTCATCTTTTCAAAATTCTTCAGTTTTTTTTCACACACCGCAGCGTTTGCGAGGTCTCCGGAAAACGCTGCCTCAAGCCCTCGTACTGCCACCTTGCTTGGTGACCTGAAGTTTTTTGTCCTGCTGGACGTCCCTACCAAGGGATCACAATCTTTACTACTTCCAAACGCCCAAGGGTAATTGGGGGAGCCTTCGCTGTAAAAGTTAAACATACTTGATTGTGGCGCTCCCGCTGTAGTGCAAGAAATCGCCATGCAGCAAAGAAGCAGCAGTACTTTTTTTGACTTCAGAAACATAACAATGTAGCGCCTTATGAGAAATTCCATGCCCAAGCACCAAGGTACCCAATCAAGCCAAAATCAGCCAGGAGATAATCGCCGTCTTGCGCACCATACGACCCTCAACAAGCAGGCGAAGGTTAGCGTCGACCTGTTCAGCCGTCCATTAGTACCCCATAGCGTCAGGGACGGATCTCATTGCCAATAGCGGGATCTTCAACTCCCATCCCCGCTGAAGCGCCTGTAGCATGTTGGAATTATAAGTACCCGCCCTCCGCCTCCGTTAAAAACTGCCCCCGCCAAGGCGTTTGATGTGGAAACCAACAACGAAGACGCTATTACTTCACAACAGCAAGACACTCTCGTCTGTCTTCCACACAACTGGCGAGAGCGCTTCAAGCATTACCATACTCGCCAGATCACCGTCGGTTGTTCGGATGCCGCTGTCTTTCGGCTTGACGCTCCCGGTTTACCTGCCCTATTCATCAAGACAGGACCGGCTCGCACCATAGCGAACTGCGTGACGAAACGGTAAGGCTGCGCTGGCTGGCGACTACCGATATCCCCTGCGCCCGAATACTGGATGAGGCGCATGGCCCTCACAGGGACTGGCTACTCTTGGGTGCAGTGCCAGGCACCGACCTACTCTCCGCCCCTTTCGACGAGGTCGCGAAGGTGAGCATCATGGCCGATGCACTGCGCCAGCTGCATCGACTAGATCCCACCCACTGCCCTTTTGACCACAGCCTCTCCCATCGACTGGCAACGGCTCGCGCCCGAATGGAAGCCGGCCTGGTCGACCAAGAGGATTTCGACGAAGAACATCAGGGATTGGAACCTGCCGAATGGCTGAGTTTTTCTAGCGAACAGCACTTCCCATCGGCTTGGCCAGGCATAAAGAAAAGACCAGCAGTTAAGGACTGAAGGGCGATCTGGTTTTGGCTTTGACTTAAGGTAGGCTAATGGGTGCCCTCCTCTAAACTCAACAAAGTGTTAAGTAAGCGATACATATCTGTAAACATTTCAAACACTCCCAACAACATCTGCCATTTTATCTCTAAAAGCATGGCAACCCCCAAAAGCTCGACTACTCTGACGCCTTGACATCTGCAAAAACAATATGAAGGAGCAGAAAATGAAGGCCAGGTCATTGATAATATCCGTATTGCTCTTGACTGGATGCAATGCAAACTGGAATAGCATATATAGAACCCATGATTTCCAGTTGCCTCAGATAGCTAAAGAAAGGCAGAAATCCGTATTCATAGATATTAATCAAAGGGCGATCGTAAGCGGCAACGACACCATTTGTGCGGAACCCAGCCCAGATGCCATGCAAGCCTATGCGGCTCAACTCGCTGCGTCCGGCACTCTTAGCGACCGGGCCAAGGCAGAGTTAGCAGCAGCGGTACAAACCTCGGCGGCCTACATTGGAGTCAGGTCAAAGAATATCCAGCTCTTCAGGGATGAGTTTTATCGACTCTGCGAAGCGCGCATGAACGACACGCTCGATGACGCACAATATAATTTTTTCCTGGCCCGACTACAGCGTTACTCAGTAGCATTGGCAGCCGTGGAAGAACTCAATCAAGGAGCCATTTCTCCGGCCGTATATTTGTCATCCTCCGGAAGCGCATCAGTAGCGGGACTTGCAGCCCAGCGACAAGAGTTGAGCGCTGTTCAGAGTGAGCTAGCGACGGCGAAAAAAAACCTGGCCGATACACCTTCTGAAACAGCCAAGGCGAAAGTAGCTGAACTCATCGGAAAAGAAGCCGAAATCAAGAAGGCTATCGATGCAAACAAAAACAATTCAGTCAGCGGTAACACCGCAGGTGAAATTGGAACACCCGCACAGGGTACGTCCCAGATAACGGCTGACGCCACTCAAGAAATCATCACAGCCGCCCTAACAGTCAACGACCTCCCCTATATGTGTCTAGAGCGTTTGAACGAATACGCTAAACGAAACATGAGTCTGGACGAGTCTGACTCGTGGTCTCAACTCCCAGACGGACGTATTATTTCCAAGGGTGGTCGTCCGTTGAATGAAGCCGATAGAGTCATCGTTTCATATTGCAAATCCATACTTCAAGCGGCGGGATCCAAAGCGCAATTCTGAGCGTTTGAGAGGACAGACCACATAATCAGTTACTCATTCAATCCGCCCACTGCAAAACTGCCTTCATAACATCAGGAGCACACACTTTTTTTATTCAACACCTCAACACTTATTGTGCAGGAAATGCAATCATGAATCTTAAACCTCAAGAATTGCCTGACGACTCAATTACCGAAGACAAACTCGCGCGCCGCCTGTCTGCACGTATTGGCGCTTTATTTAGCTCAGTCTCCGAAATGCTGGAAAATACCGACCTTGACTACTCGGCGATATCTGCTGGGGATACCCTCCTGGCGCAAGGTTTCCGATATGCAGTCGTGGCAGAAACGGCCGAACCTCATCTCGTGACCGCGGGAGGCCTGAAACTTCGCGTACTTCCCGACGTGTCGGAGCGACTATCGTTGGCAGCATTCGGCGCAGACCCCTCTGGCAGCGAAGATAGCCTGCCCGCCTTGCAGAAAGCAGCCATCGCGGCCAACGAAGCGCAATCTACGCTCGTGGCAAGGGGCCGCTTCAAGCTCAGCCACGACGGTCTCGTTGAACTCACCACTGATTGCGATTTCTCTGGCGCCATATTCGATTGTTCGACTTGGTCGGGGCGCTTTGTCTTTGGAAGAAAACACAGCGCAGTGACCTACGGGCCAGACTCGCCCGTCGTCAGGCTTTTGATGGCTTCTCAGGATCTCGAGGTAGGCTCGTCCAGATTCTCGGGCTGGTTCGGCCGTCCAGAAGTCAGCGACAGCTTTGTCATCATCTACACCGAACAGGATTTCTACACCTACCGCTCAGAGACAAAAAAACGGATCGAGTTGAACAGAGTCTACAAAGACGGAGTTGTATCCTCACCGTTAAGGTATTCCCTGGCCGGCGTCGCCATTTCCTCGGTGAAGGTGTTGCGAATGGAAGATCGACGATGCACAGTCAAGGGATTAACGCTGGACATCCGCAATAATACTATTTCAAATGAATATGTGCGCGTGAGCACCAGCTTGCTCGATCTGGATGTACGCTTCATTCAGGATGAGAATATCTATACGCCGAGAAATCCAACTTACATTTATTTTTTTGAATGTTGTCAGGTCAAAGCTCGCACGGAAATGCAATGGGCCATCCGGAACGAAAACTTCAACTACGCTTATAACTTCCAGCTCAATACATGCTACGACATTGAAATAACGCCGCATGCGGACGGTGAAGGATGGGGGGCGACCGGTAACAATCTTTGCCAGCGGGTGACCCTTCGAGATGGCGTGCTCAGCCGTGTGGATTTCCATCAACCCTTCATGGAATGGTTGCGGCTGCGTAACATGGTGGTGGGGCATAGCGGGATTCTTGTAACAGCGCTGGGTAATTTAGACCTGGACACGGTTACCTTCCATGCTCGTAGCATGGCGAGTCGCAGCGACGGGTTTGTAAAAGGAAGAGGTGATACGGGAGGATTCTGCGATGGCGACCTCCTGATGCGTAATATCAAGATCATCAGCAATAGAGGGGTGGGAGACCTGGAGCTTCTCCTGCACACGCAAAGCCTTGGTACGTCAAAGCCCGCAGGGACCCCTATCGAATATCGATTCTGGCGTAGGATCACCGTTGATGGTCTTGAATATCGATCCCAATTGAATGTGCCGCAACGGCTCTGGGTCAGGCCCGGTAAAATTCAACTTACCGACGCATCAATTGCAGTGTGCGAGGAACTCACTGTCCACAATGCTCATGGCTCCGGCTTGAATGTGGATGTCAATCTCGATGACAGACTGCCCTCGAAAGAATCCATGTTCGCGCTCAAGCTCGATCTGGAAAATATCGTTGGGGAAACTATTTCTATACAGGGTAATAATCCGAGTTTTCAAGTGATTGCATCCATCAGGAACTGTCGTGGCTTTGGCCAAGAAGACGGGATCGCCTTCGAGCCAAAGGCCCCAGGCGAATATACGTTGACCGGTGGATGCGTCTCGAGAATCGACTGTTCTGGCACTCGTCCTTCCACTGCGCCCGCCCAGCTCCAAGCCTATGGCACCGTTATTGTGGATGCCAACGATGATCATGACTTGATCACTGCTGGCCAGAATTGCGATATCCGTTTAATAGACTGCACATTCAGGGTGCCCGTGCAGGACCGGCTTGCCACGTTACTGGGCGCCCTGTTAGAGCGTCCCAGGTTCTTCATCAATGGCGCTAGAAAAGTCTGGCCTCTCGGTGAAGACTTGCATGGGAAGCCAGGAAACCTCGAACTACCTCATCCCCCACGTGAAGGGCAAAAAATCAGATTGGTCATGGGATACACCAGTAATTCGACCGCAACCGAAGTGGAATTGCTTATACCGGCTGTGGGAGGGCGAACGGTCTTTGCCGGCTTTCATGAGGACGATGAGCCTGGCTTGGGCATCTTGCACCGCACTGCCGAGGCTACTCTCGCTGTATCGGGGCGTGTCTGGTTCAGGTATATACGGCTCGGGTGACATGAAGCTCGTCACACGGCAGGGTGTTTAAACGGCTTTGTCAGTTTGCGCGACGTTCATCGGATGTTGGATACAGAACTCTGGTGCGGCTGCGCCGAAAGCGGAACATCGAACACCCGATCGAACCCCCACTGAAAAACCAGCGAGTAAAAAAAGAAAAAGGCAAAGAGCCCCAGGTTGGTCACCAGTGCCAGCCACAGACTGATGCCTAGCCATGCCCCAATCACGGGAGTCAGTATCAGCGTCAAGCCGCCTTCGAACCCCAGGGAATGGAGCAGTCGCCGCCGCCAGTCGCGATGGCGACTGTACTGGCGACGCTCCCACCACTCGAACAGACCATTGAAAATCATGTTCCAGGCCAGCGCGACAGCGGAAATCACCAGCGACAACAGGGTTGAATAGCCCATGCCCTGGTCGTAGATCAGCGCCAGCGTAGGGGCCACGAACAATACACCGCCGGCTTCGTAGAGCACGGCCTGAAGGATTTTGCGGGGCGTACCTTGCATAGGTGGTCTCCTGGTAACGGTGCGGGACCACAGCCTGGCAAGTTGAGCGTCGGCGGACAAATGAGCTAAATTGAGCCACGCTCAACTCGAGTAACCCTCTCGCCCATGTTTGCCAAACTGCCCCTCACCGCCTTGCGCGGCTTCGAGTCTGCCGCACGGCTGGGCAGTTTCAAGGCAGCGGCCCAGGAACTGAATGTCAGTCCGGCGGCGATTTCCCATCAGGTCAAAAGCCTCGAAGCCTTCCTCGGCGTGCGCTTGTTCGAACGCTCCAGCCAAAGCGTGCGCCTGAGCGCCGACGGCGAGCGCCTCCACCCGTCACTGCACCGCGCCCTGCTGGATATCCAGCAGAACCTGCAGGCGCTGTCACCGTCGTCTGCCGCGCGGTCCCTGGTAGTGAGCACAACACCGGCGTTCGCCAGCCTATGGCTGATTCCACGGCTCGGGAATTTTCATCGGTTGCACCCAGAGATCGACATCAGTCTGCACAGCAGTAACGAGGTGGTGGATCTGCGACGGGATGCCAGCATCGACCTGGCGATCCGAGCCCTTTTCACACCTGACCCACAGCTGTTCGAGCAGCCGTTGCTGGACGAGTATTTTGGCGCTTACTGCCGTCCCGATTGGCAACCGCCCGCATCAGCCTCGCCTATCGAGTTGATTGACGTGCCGTGGCTGAGCAGCGCGAGCGTCGCGGTTGACTGGCCAGCCTGGTGCGCCGAGGCGGGCACCTTGGGCTGGCTGGATAAGGCGCGCTTCAGGCGTTATGACGAGGAACAGCATGCACTGCAGGCGGCAATTGCCGGGCATGGGCTGGTGCTTGCCAGCAACGTGCTGGTGGCCGAGGCTGTCTCGCGTGGAGACCTGGTGGGCTATCGGCCTGAGGTTCGCCTGGTGGGCGCGCGATATACCGTGGTGTGTGTACCGGGGAGGGAGCGGCAAGCGGTGGTTCGGGCGTTTAGTGAGTGGTTGCTTGAACAGAGTAATGGCTGAATGGAAAAGACCCTACTCTGGAGGCCCACCTCTCGATCTGTGCCCCTCTTATCTCAGGCTTTCCGCCGACTGGCCCCATTGCCTCGGACTGCTATGCTGAGAAACCAAGTCATCAATGTAGACTGGAGAATGATTGGCCCCAAATAAATGTGCTGGATTCAAACCATGACGCGCGCCGAACGCTAGCCAGCACGGACTCTGGCAATGCGCAGGGTGTCGCGTATTGATTTTTTCTTCCGTAAGCAAGCCGTGACAGTGAATCATCGGCGGAAAGAATGAAAAACAATAAAGTTGCTGGATTGCAGCTTAGAGAATACAGAGGACGTATGAATTTTCGATTCGACATACAGGCACTCAGGGGCCTTGCTGTTGCTTTTGTAGTAATAGACCACTTAGGTTTCGAAATATTGAAATCTGGATTTCTGGGTGTAGATATATTTTTTGTTATTTCCGGCTATTTGATTACCGGCATCATCGCCAGCAAGATGCTCCACAAGGACTTCAGTCTCTCTGAATTTTATTACAAGCGTGCAAAACGACTGATCCCTGCAGCCTATATCACAATCCTGGCGACGTGCCTAGGTGCTTATTATGTATTAACCCCAATGGAAATCAGGGGCCTACTCCATCAGGTTGCCGGCGCCGTAACCTATACAACCAATCTTGTTCTATTGAGCCAAACTGGATATTTCGATGCGGACGCATCGACAAAACCACTGTTGCACTTATGGTCTCTTGCTGTGGAAGAGCAATACTACCTGATATTCCCGCTACTACTTATGCTCACCGCTCCTCGACACTGGTTAAAAATTGTTATTGCCTTACTCAGTGCCAGCCTTATGGCGTGCGTGTACTTAAACCAAACCCACCCCTCAGCGACATTTTATCTCCTCCCCACGCGTGCCTGGGAGCTTCTAATTGGTTCAGCCGGCTATCTCGCCGCTCAAAAATACACCATAAAAATTCCCACTCCATTTTTTTCAGCGGCAATCATTGCAATTCTGGTGGTGCCCACTCTGGAACTTAAATTGGGGCATCCAGGCCCAGCCGCGATTATAGTATGTCTTTCAACGCTGATCATTCTCTGGACCAATAGCACGCTGGCAAATACTTCACCTTTAATGAGCCCGCTTGTCAGGCTCGGCGACATCTCCTACTCACTCTACCTGGTTCATTGGCCAGTCATCGTTTTTGCACATGCGGTGGTCCACGGCACATTCACCACGCAGATGCAGATATCCTTGCTCTTGGCATCGCTCCTGTGTGCGACAGTCCTTTATATTTTTGTCGAGCGACCTAGCCGTCAGGCAAAAATTTCTCGATCCGGGCTTGCGTGGACGATCAGCATCGGGGCGGTAGTGCTACTTTCAACTCAATATACCGCAACCCGATACAACAATAACAAAATAGACTTCGAGAATATTTTGCGCCCCAATTATGGCCTGGATAAATCCTGCGATAACTACATATTCAAGGATAACGAAAAATGCCGAACATCGAACTCAGTTCGCAACATGGTCTGGGGGGACTCTTACGCCATGCACACCATCGAAGGCATCAAGAACCACAGAAAAGGAGGAGTTTCACAGGCCACGTACAGTGCTTGCCCACCCTTCTTGAATACCGCGCCTTATAACCCAACACGAGAAGATGCGGAGCAGGTAGCCAAATATTGCATATCGTTCAACGACAATGTGTTATCGGCGATCAAGAACAACCCGAATATTAAAACCGTAATACTCGCAGCTTCCTTCTGGCAATACACTGTCCCCACCAACAAAATGCTGACAAGGGACAACGAAGGTAAAACCCACATAGTCCCTACAAGCCTGGATCAAGTGCAAGCAGACTTGGGAAACACCATACAAGAGCTAAAACTACTCGACAAAGAAATTATTGTAATCGGACCGCCGCCCTCAGTCGGCAATGAGAACATAAGCTGCATGCAGAGACAGCTATCGGACAACTCAACCACACAAGCAGATTGCACGATACCTCTAAAAAATTACAAAGATTACAATTCAGGGGTTCTCACGCTTCTCGATACCATCGAAAACAAATATGCGATACAGGTCATCCGCTTAAGCGACGCATTATGCGACGAGAAAGTTTGCCGTACCGTTGTGGATGGCGTGCCCATGTACCGGGATTCGGGACACCTCTCATACGTCGGCTCCGCAAAAATCTTTGATATTTTGGCGAACGCGAAAAGCCTCTGGTAACTACGGACACCACCACACGTCATCACCCGCCAGGCCCAGCCTACCCGCTGGGCTTTTCATTCCGATGGGCAGGTGCATCGACTGCTTGGTACTCGATTGGAAAATGTGAAGAGCGTTTCGCCTTGTAGACCCAATAAGTTGTGCCGTGAAACTCTAGAGACTGCCCTGGAAGCCTGGAAGGTAAAGTCGGTCGAAACAGAACGCGCCTTCGTCTAGCCTTCAGACAAGAGGTGGGGTCGCTCCACATTCTGTTCGGATATTGAGAAAGGCATGCCAAGCATCTACAGCGTCATGATGCCGCTGGGTGGCATCCTCCCAAAAAGGACCGGATACCTCTTTGGCAGAAACCAGCATCATCATTTTTATCGTCGCGGCATCCAGCTCTTTGAGAAGCTCATGGGATGTAGCCCTGAATTCTTCAAACGACGTCATTGAATTTGCCTCGAGCGGTGTTCACCGCCATTGAGAAATATATATTCCTCGGGCAGTGGAGTCTCCCACACGGCATTAATTCCAAAGGGTCGGACCGCCGGTCAATTCATTTCGAAGCCAGCCTTACCGGGCCGCCCCCTGGCCGCTCACGACTTTGAATCCCCCTGTAATCAGTCCATCTCATAGCCGTGGCCCACACCCGCTTTCTCCTTCAATGAAGAACCCTGCGACTCTCTCCAATCCTGATCCGATCGAGCGCCCTGTTCAAAGCATCCAAGGCATCGATCAGGGCTTTCGCCTCGGCTTCCCGCCCATCGCCCCACAGACGCTCGGCCATTTTGTTCAGTGCCTGGATAGCGCGCTCAATGTCAGCAGCAGTCGGCGCTTTACTTTCCTGAAGTTTCTTTGGCATTGACTGACCTTCTTTCGGGCGTTGCCGCATGGAAATTGGGATAGACCACGATTTTTGAGCTATTGGCCCTTCTCACGATCATGTTCGGGTACGGAAGCTTTGCCTCGACGATCTCGGTGAACCGGCCAACGATTTGTTGTTCTGGTTCGCAGTGATCCGCCTTCGCCGCATGAGCCTATCGCAGATGGCCGGCGGTAGATCGATAGGGCGAGTGGTAGTCTTGCCATCATCCGCCTTGCCGAGCACATGCCGATAAGCGCAATGTCGCGGCGTCGGCTAATCTTCGATTTTTGGCAAGGAGCCAACCTGATGAACTTCAGAACCGCTTGGGCGTTTCTCGTAGCCACGTCAGTTTCGGGCTGTGGAACCATCAATACCACCTTCCGCGACGACATCATCGCAAGCAACAAGCTGGCCCGCTGGAACTCGCACTGCGACTCGGTGCCAAGAATCTATAGCGGCGCTGTTTTTGACTACTGCACGCTTGATGCTGCACCTCGTCAAAGCACTGGCTTCGACGGACATCCCTCTGCATCGCTCATTGTGCTGGATATGGGACTGTCCGGGCTCGCTGACACGCTTGTTTTGCCCTACACGATTTACTTACAAAACAAGCACGGGGATATCAAGAAGGCGATTGTTGAATAGCTGTCCTTGACAGATATCGCACAGCATCGGCCTCTCCATATCCGGGTCCGAACAGTGCCAGCAACAACGTCAGGGGGCATCCGACGTTTCCTGAATAGAGGACTGTTTCTTTTAAGCAATTAATTGTCCTGAGCGTACCTGGCTCGGCTTTTCATAAAAGTGTCCAGCGCAGAAAAAATCTGTCCCTTCTCCCTCACGAAATCAGCCCTTATACAGACACTTATGGACAAGTAACGGCCTTTCGAGACTGCTTCTTGGTCCACAGAAGACGACCGTTGATTCTTCCATCAGACCATGACTCGGTAACCAGAGCGCAATTGCCGCTCAGGTTCTCGACAAACGTCCTTGGATAACCTTCAGGCTTATCTCCACCCAGACGCATCCAGTTTGGATCTGGTGAGGTCACTGATTGATAAGGCATGCAGGCTACCAGTGTGACCAGCGAGAGTGCCAAAACTACTTTTTCCATATAAATCCCAATCATTTGGCAATAGGCTAGTCATCCAGCCATCAAACACACCAGTCGTCTGAACTCGAATTCACAACCCTCTCGCTCTTAGTGACAGCACTATTTAGCACCCTGACCATTCGCTTTTCGTCTTTTTGGAGCGAGTGTGCTGCTCGAAGCCATCGTCCGTGAAGGCGCCCAATGAGGGAGCGGGCAAAAAACGCGGAGTGTAGATCGATCGGATGCTTTCCCAGTGTGAGTTACGATGAGGACTTGCTGAAAGTGCCGCCATACCACTCACCTCAATCGGCGGAAACCAGAAAGCTGGTGACAGGCCGCAATTTGAGTTCACGTGCAATCGGACCGTCTCATCATCGTGGTCTGGCCCTGTTTTCCTTCCATCCGGAGCCCACAAGACCATTGTCGCGAGTGACGATGAGGAGATGGGGAAAGACTTCGACTTGAACTCATGCTCACTTTCCAACCCACTGTAACGCCCCCCTGGTGATGCTCGCCCCCTACGGGCTCGGCCAGCGAAGAAGGCACGGAAACGACGGAAGGGGTTTAAATCGGACCAGGCCATGTCCAAGCGTGCCTGCACCATCTCATTTTTCGCCTGGACGATCTGCCCTGCCAAACTTAGCGCCCTCCTTTTGAACTCCCTGTGAAGCGCCTGCTCCTCGGTCTCGTTTCCCAGTGGCTTAACTTTCATCTCGGAAAATGTGAAAAGCGTTTTGTCGCTGAGCACGTAAAACGTGCCGCGACATTTTTGTATATTGCCCTGAAAGATAAAATCGACCGAACAGAACGCATGTTCGTCCATGTCTATGTAGTACAGCGGCTCACCCAGGAGATTTCGAACTATTCCGTCCTGGTGAATCCGACCCAAGGGTGCCCCATCGCTGCCATTGCCTTTGAAGACCAGGTAGCGGCCGTTCGTGTAGTTGTACGGCATTAGCACTCCCAGTTGCCGATTCGCTGCATCCATGACCCTCTCCACAACGCTATCAGAGAAAAAGGGGTAGATACCTTGCGCTTTTGAATCTGTCGCAAATCTTATGCGTATCAATAGGCGCCTGCATTCACTCCGTTAGCATCCGCGCTGCTGCGAGTTCTAAAGATAATTATCTTGTGGTGCTTCGTGTTTAGCACTTGAAAAGCACATTGCACCAGGTACACCACCCTTCAGCTGCGCTTCGGTTCATTGGAAAACGGAAGGGAGAATGACGTGTATCGGCAACCGTCAAAACCAGTGAGAATTTTATGAATCTACGCCGAAGCTCGTCGGCTGGAACGCTCATGCCCGCTCCATCGACTATTTGAAGCACGCCGCCCGTCACCCTGCTGTCAATCCGTTGCCACTCACACTGCCAGCCTGTCACCCACGTGAAATCTCGAACTTGATAGTCGCCAGTGGCGCTTTGGCATTGAGCGAGTTTCTTGTTGGAAAGGTCAAAGACAAAAAACAGGGGGCTTGGATAGCCGAGCATCTGAGTATCGTCAAGGCTCAGACCTTCTTTCAGGTTGATGGATGCTACAAGTGCTTTCGCTCGTCTCTTGCGCCATATCAAGTACCCTATGGCGAGGCAAAAAATAGAACAGGAAGCCACGAAGAGCTGACGTCCTTCGACTGTAAGCTGATCGGGCCAAAACCGTACCACGCCCCACAAGATTCCTATCGTCGCAAGCCCCGATACCCAAGCGGCGGGGATCACTATGCTGTTAGCGAGGCTAGCCCCGAGCGTCCTCAAACAGCTTTTCATAACTGTATCCTTATAGGAGAGCTCGCAGGTTATCACTCACAGAGCGCTAACTTATAAGACTTGGCCCGCAATGCGTAGGTACGTGCCTTGAGCAGAGCTTCGTTTGCTTGGTTGCGCTGGGAACCTCACCGTTGGCTGGCTAACCTCTTCAGCCGTCCAGAGCCATCATCGACGTATGCAATTACGCCCAGAAACGCGGCGAGCTCACAGGCGAGCTGTTTCTGCTGATTGACTTTTTTCCCGACGACACGGCGAGCGATTAACAAGCGCCCGTTTTCATACTCGACATAATTACTGTAGGACGAGCGAAAAACAGCCGCGTGGCCGTCGGGCTTGAGCACTATTCGCAGCGGTGTACGTTTCGTTAGCCGATACCATCCGAGGAAAGCCACACCAGACGATCGCACAATCAGTGAAACACGCTCGCTGATATCCCTGCCCAGTTGATATACCCACCACATCACAACAAGGCTTGCGAGGATGATGCCCGGCCATTGCCTCCCAGGTAACGACAGCCCGGTCGATAAGCTGATGCAGAAGACTGCCGTGATGCCCCAGGGTGTCTGGCGAAGCAGTGGGACAAAGAGCAAACGACCGATGCCGATCTGCGGCCGGATGACGAAAACCTCGTTGGAGCCGAGTGATGTCATCCGTAATTTTCTATCGCAGTCTGGGCACGCAGCCATTCACTCACCAGCCTGAAGATCGACTTGGAGAACGGGAGTCTGCTGACTGTTTAGTCGCCAGGCTCTTCGTATGGAACCGAAGGTCTTCCAGAGCAACCGGTAAGTGCTGCAGCAAAAAAGTTACGAAAGCGACAACCCGCATGACCATGTCCTTGTACTCGATAAATCCAAAAAAAAACCGGCGCTATGGCCGGGCTTTTTGTGCACTCCTACGTACGCAAGAATGACAGGATGAATAGATGATGGCTTGTTGGCTCACCGGGAGTCAAACAGCTTTTGTGTGATCGCAACGAACGTCAGGGACGCCTTGGCAACGCTCGGTCAGAACGAGGCATTCATAAGGATGGCCCTGGCTGTTCTGATGACGACGCAGTGACGTCCTGATCGTCTGACGCAGCTTTCGGAGGGATCCAATAGGCATCTCTCACCTCATCTAAAGCCCGCCATGGTTCAGTGCCGAACCTCGCATTTGGACAGTCCGACTCATGACTAAACATGAGATGTCTGTCCAGCTCGGACTGTTCCATGCCGCAGCTTTTGCATTTCACGATCTGATTCTGAAGGGCCCATTTTTCGTGCCAGGAGATGAGCTTTTCGAGGGGTGTCATTTTCCAACATTCCGTCAAAACCTGTACAAAAATATAATTTATGTATAGGTTTTTCGCTACCCCCATCTCTCTAAATCCCTCTCGTTGGCTGCGCTATGTCGACGGAAAACCCAGCGTACCGCAGCTCATAAGATGGATTGAGGAAGGGGAACTGATCGGAGAGATAAAGGGGGATGTGCACTAGGATTTGCAGAAACGGCTCGAAGTTCAGCCGATGGGAGTCGTCGTTCCGATTGACTCGATTGAGCAATGCGGTGTGACTCATCCCCATCAGGTTGGAGGGCCGATTAACACAGGAATATCGATAAAACCGTCCTTACGCCAGACCTTAAGCAACATATTGGAACCAATCGGCATCTTACCCATGGCAACTAAAAAATCGATGTCATCGTCTACGGATATTGCATCAATGCTCACTATCACATCCGCAAATCTCAGACCGGCTTTTTCAGCGCTCCCATTCGGCATAATCTTTTCTACGGAGGTACCTTTAAGTGGCATGCCGAGGCGCGCTGCTTTAACAGGATCAATGCTACTGATCGCGGCACCAATTCGCCCATGGCCAGCAGTGCTAAGGGGTGGACAATCTCTGCCGTTCAAAATCTGACTTATGGCAGTTTTCTTACCCGCTCCCAAAGCCCGCCTTTCCGGCGAATCTGCTGCCAATAACTCCTCGCTACGAACATATGCCAGACGGAGGTATTCACAAGACTTCCCTTCATATTTCTCGGGTGTTTCTTGAGCTAATAACTGGGCAAACGATGTCTGTGGGAGACCAGAAACAAGGGACGTCGACCCAAAGCCAGACCCAATGCTAGGAGGCGGGCTAACAGTCGAGGCTTTTGGCTGAGGAGCCGTTACACCTGGCTGATGTGAATTGGCTGATGGCTGCGTTCCAGTTCCATCGCTCGAGCGAGAGCGGGCGCTCGGTGGTAGTCGTGACTCAAGCTCTTTTGCAGCTTCAGGGTGCTTAGCGACATAGTCAACAGTTGCTGCCTGGTCGAAAGTGGTACCCGCTAGACAGCCCTGCTCTCGCTCAACCTGTTCTACCGACGCCAGCCGCCAACGGCCATGTTTTTGCACATAATCAGCGTGCTCACCTGTATACGAAATTGAGGACTCCGCATGTTCTCGTTGGAGGGCAAGCTCAGGACAGGATTGGCCGCGAAAGTTAGCTGGCGCCAGGCCCACGCTTTCTGGCGTTTCGCTCGCGAAAGAAGCTTCCGCGATACTACCCGTGACCATCTCAACGACGCATCCAGAAAGATTGACTACAACTAACGATAACGCAGCGAACCTGACGGCCTTGTTCATATCTCGCCCATTGATGATGCTAATACGACATCATTGTCGAACAGCACCCCATTAGCAATACCGGTAGCGGCTTAGGTCCGAGATTGGTTGCTTGTCGAAATCCAGGCCTCCCGAGGGCTGCCCTGGCTGCAGTATATTTTAAGCAATAAAAAACCCGGCGCGGTGGCCGGGCTTTCTCTGCGGTGTCGCGCTTGAAAAGCTGAACACGTTGCCATGAAAACAGAGCCATTCCATATGGACAACTCTTTTTTACGCGGCCTCCCTCACCCGCTCTAGGACGCATATTACCTGATTTGGTCAAGTCACGACTCGACGCCAACGAAACACCTGTTCGAGTATCTCTCGACGATCTCATTGGCGAGGCCGAGGCAGATATCGCCAATGGCCGTTGAGTACGAAGTCGAGTGGGACCCGAAGGCGCTGAAAGAACTGCGAAAGCTCGACGGCACCATCCGCCTCCAGTTCTTGCGAAAGCTCCAGGAACAGCAAGCCGGGCCACGAGTGCCAGGCGATGCAATTCACAGCATGAAGGATTGCTACAAGATCAAATTGCGCGGTGCCGGCTATCGACTTGTGTATCGTGTTGAGGATGAACGGATTGTCATCCTGGTGCTGGCCGTCGGCAAGCGGGAACGAAGCAGCGTCTACGATTCGGCCAAGAATCGGGATCCTCAAGGACAGGCCACGATTTGAAATAACTTACTTGCCTCTCACAATCATGGCCGCCCCCCGGTTTTCTTAGTTTTTACAGGCCACCTGCGGAGGCGCAGCAGGCGTCAACTTTTGGGGAATCACAATCGAAGTACCAGGCAAAGTGGTAACTTCGAGAACCGCTAACATGCAAATAAGCGCTTGTTCGCCATCTTTGCTTGGCCTGCTATCCACCCCTACCACAGCTTCGTAGTCTTTTCCTGGTTCCAGCTTGTAAACGAGCGCATGACCATCACAGGACCGGTAAGAGCTGCCATTGCCCGCAATGGTCGCGCCCCGGGTTGCAATTTGGAATGGCAAATCCGCCCTGACGCGATACTCGGTCACGACTTCTTTGTAAGCCCCTTCCCCCATCCGAATTGCAGGGATGTACTGGATAAGACTGGGCCAAACTCTTTTCGGTATGCCAATGCTCGCCGACTTCTGGGGATACTGCGGATAGTTGATGCTCGCCGTACCGTCCTGCCCGAAACGTCCGGCTTCAGCCATCTTATGCCGGGTGGCGGGAGCACAACTGCCGACGATGCTATCTCCATACACATCGGAGTTCGTGATAACACGAACACGCGCCATTCCCTCTGATTGAGTCGGCTCTTCGTATGGAACTGAAGGTATTCCAGCACAACCAGCAAGTGCTATAGAAAGAAAAGTTACGGAAGTGACAACCCGCATGACCATGTCCTTATGTGAAAGCAAAAAAGGGCTCACCTCTCGGTGAACCCCTTCTAGACCGCCCAGCAGAGCGGATTTTGTTTGGTAGGCGCGATTGGACTCGAACCAACGACCCCCACCATGTCAAGGTGGTGCTCTAACCAACTGAGCTACGTGCCTGCTGTGAGGCGGCATTCTACGGAATTCCAAAGGGGTGTCAACACCTTTTTTTCACCTAACCCTATGAATATGCAAAATATTTAATTTCGTCGATGTCACGAAGATTCGGGGGTGGCTGGCGGCCGATTTTTATCTCGGGTAGGATCGCTGCATTCGTAAAAAATATAAAACAGAGGTTCCAGAATGGCGAACACACCGTACCCAGAGTCTTATTACGCCGCGTCGGCCAACCCGGTTCCTCCGCGCCCTGCCCTGCAGGATGACGTCGAGACGGATGTTTGCGTGATCGGCGCTGGTTACACCGGCCTGTCCTCTGCGCTGTTTTTGCTGGAGAACGGTTTCAAGGTCACGGTCCTTGAGGCGGCGAAGGTGGGCTTTGGGGCTTCGGGTCGTAACGGCGGGCAGATCGTTAACAGTTATAGTCGCGACATTGATGTAATCGAGCGCAGCGTCGGTCCTCAGCAGGCGCAGTTGCTGGGCAATATGGCGTTTGAGGGTGGGCGGATCATTCGCGAGCGGGTGGCGAAGTATCAGATTCAGTGTGATTTGAAGGACGGCGGTGTATTCGCCGCCCTCACCGCTAAACAGATGGGCCACCTGGAGTCGCAGAAGCGTTTATGGGAGCGTTTCGGGCATACCCAGCTAGAGCTGCTGGATCAGCGGCGTATTCGCGAGGTGGTGGCTTGCGAGGAGTATGTGGGCGGTATGCTGGACATGAGCGGTGGGCATATTCATCCGCTCAACCTCGCATTGGGCGAAGCGGCGGCGGTGGAGTCCCTTGGCGGAGTGATTTATGAACAGTCGCCGGCGGTGCGCATCGAGCGTGGCGCCAGCCCGGTGGTGCATACGCCACAAGGCAAGGTCAGGGCCAAGTTCATTATCGTGGCGGGCAATGCCTACCTGGGCAATCTGGTGCCGGAGCTGGCGGCCAAGTCCATGCCTTGCGGTACCCAGGTAATCGCCACCGAGCCATTGGGCGATGAGTTGGCTCATAGTCTGCTGCCTCAGGATTATTGCGTCGAAGACTGCAACTACTTGCTCGATTACTACCGGCTGACGGGCGACAAGCGTCTGATCTTCGGGGGCGGCGTGGTGTATGGCGCGAGGGATCCGGCGAACATCGAGGCGATCATTCGGCCGAAGATGCTCAAGGCATTCCCGCAGCTCAAGGACGTGAAGATCGATTACGCCTGGACCGGAAATTTCCTGCTGACACTGTCGCGTCTTCCCCAGGTCGGGCGACTGGGGGATAACATTTATTATTCCCAGGGCTGCAGCGGCCATGGCGTGACGTACACGCACCTGGCGGGCAAGGTCCTGGCCGAGGCGCTGCGTGGTCAGGCTGAGCGTTTTGATGCGTTTGCGGACCTGCCGCACTATCCTTTCCCCGGCGGTCAGTTGTTGCGTACGCCGTTTGCGGCGATGGGTGCCTGGTATTACGGGTTGCGGGATAAATTGGGGTTCTGAAACTGCCAACAACAAGGGCTGCTTCGCAGCCCTGCGGGGATAAATCCCCTCGCCACAGCAAGCTCCCTCGCCACGGGCTTGGCCCAATATCATTTCGCCAAAAACAAAAAACCCCGGTCTTTCGACCAGGGTCTTTGCTATCGACTAGAAGTAGCTTTGCAGCTTTCTTCTTAGCTTCAAGGCGTTCAGTGGGCCTCGAAGCAGATATGGCGCAGCGGACGGGACTCGAACCCGCGACCCCCGGCGTGACAGGCCGGTATTCTAACCGACTGAACTACCGCTGCGTATCGCTATGGACTTGCGTCCAGTTAACTCGTCTGATCAAAACCCTTGGGCTTCAATCTCGAATCAGGCGAACCTGCTTCTTCAGATATGGCGCAGCGGACGGGACTCGAACCCGCGACCCCCGGCGTGACAGGCCGGTATTCTAACCGACTGAACTACCGCTGCGCGTCGGTGGAGGCTTTTGACAGCTTCCATTTTGCTTTCGCAAAACTCTCGTAAAACATGGTGGGTGATGACGGGATCGAACCGCCGACATTCTGCTTGTAAGGCAGACGCTCTCCCAGCTGAGCTAATCACCCTTTGCTTCGTTGAGGCCGCGAAATTTACGCAGGTACCGAAGCTAAGTCAATAGCAGGGTTGAAGTTTTTTCAAAACAGTTTCAAACGGCACCTGCAACCACCCTCACTCATAAATCATTTTCTTGGTCATGCCACCGTCCACCACGAACTCCTGCCCCGTGACAAAACCGGCATTGCGCGACAACAGCCACGCCACCATCGCCGCCACATCCTCTACCGTGCCGACCCGGCCCGCGGGATGCTGGGCGTGATCGGCGTCGGTCAGCGGCTGTGCGCGACGTTGTGAGGGATCCCGCGCGTCGATCCAGCCAGGGCTGACGGCGTTGACCCGGATCTCCGGTCCCAAGCTGATTGCCAGGGCGTGGGTCAAGGCCAGCAGGCCGCCCTTGCTCGCCGCATAGGCTTCGGTGTCGGGCTCCGATTGCGCGGCGCGGGTCGAGGCCAGGTTGACGATGGCGCCGTTGTGCGCGCGCAGATACGGCGCGCAGTGCTTGGCCAGCAGCATCGGCCCGCCCAGGTTCACCGCCAGGACCCGATTCCAGTAAGCCAGGTCGAGGCTTTCCAGGGTGATGTTGTGCGGGTCGGCGATAGCCGCGTTGCACACCAGCGCGTCGAGCCGCCCGAACTGCCCGAGCACCTCGGCGATACCGGTGGCGACCTGCGCCTCGTCCGCCACGTCCATGGCGATGAACCAGGCATTGTCGCCCAAGGTCTTCGCCACCTTGGAACCGCGCTCGCGATCCAGGTCAGTCAGTACTACCTGCCAGCCTTCACAGATCAGCCAGGCAGCAATGCCCAGACCGATGCCCCGCGCGGCGCCCGTAACCAGTGCAACCCGGCCATGAGTGCCGCTCGGCGGCGTAGCCAGCTCAATCACAAGGCCGCCAACCCGCGGGTCAGGTCGGCTTGCAGGTCCGCGACGTCTTCCAGGCCGACCGCGACGCGGATCAGGCTGTCACGAATACCCGCCGACTCACGTTCCTGAGGCGACAGGCGCCCGTGGGACGTGGTGCTCGGGTGGGTGATGGTGGTTTTGCTGTCACCCAGGTTGGCCGTGATGGAAATCAATCGGGTCGCATCAATGAAGCGCCAGGCGCCCTCCTTGCCTCCCTTGACCTCGAAGCTCACCACCGCACCGAAACCGCGCTGCTGACGCAAGGCCAGGTCATGTTGCGGATGGCTCTTGAGGCCGGCGTAATGCACTTTCTCGATGCCGTCCTGCTGCTCCAGCCACTCGGCCAGGCCCTGGGCATTGGCGCAATGGGCCTTCATGCGCAGGCCGAGGGTTTCCAGGCCCTTAAGGAAGATCCAGGCGTTGAATGGGCTGAGGGTCGGCCCGGCGGTACGCAGAAAGCCCACGACCTCTTTCATCTGCTCGCCACGACCGGCCACCACGCCGCCCATGCAACGGCCCTGGCCGTCGATGAACTTGGTCGCCGAATGCACCACCACGTCCGCGCCCAGCTTCAGCGGTTGCTGCAGTGCCGGGGTGCAGAAGCAGTTATCGACCACCAGCATAGCGCCCTTGGCGTGAGCGATTTCCGCCAACGCGGCGATGTCCACCAGCTCGGCCAGAGGGTTGGAAGGCGATTCGACGAAGAGCAGCTTGGTATTGGCCTTGATTGCCGCATCCCAACCGGACAGATCCGCCAGGGGCACGTAATCGACTTCCACGCCGAAACGCTTGAAGTACTTTTCGAACAGGCTGATGGTCGAACCGAAGACGCTGCGCGACACCAGCACGTGGTCGCCGGCGCTGCACAGGCTCATCACCACGGCCATGATCGCGGCCATGCCGGTGGCGGTCGCCACGGCTTGCTCGGCGCCTTCCAGGGCGGCGATACGCTCCTCGAACGCCCGCACGGTTGGGTTGGTGTAGCGCGAGTAGACGTTACCCGGCACCTCGCCAGCAAACCGCGCGGCAGCGTCGGCGGCCGTGCGAAACACGTAACTGGAGGTAAAGAACATCGGATCGCCATGTTCGGCTTCCGGTGTACGGTGCTGACCCGCGCGAACCGCCAGGGTATCGAACGCTACACCTTCAAGGTCGCTGTCCAGCCGACCGGCATCCCAATCCTGACTCATGCTGCCACTCCTTAATCGGTTAAACGCAAACCGGCCCCTCGGGGCCGGTTCGTACTCAGTTGTTGTACAGATCGATGATCGCACTGACCGCCTGGGTCTTGGCCTTGGACGCATCGTTACGCGCGTTCTCGATCTTGTTCAAGTACGCATCGTCGATATCGCCGGTGACGTACTTGCCATCGAATACCGCGCAATCGAACTGTTCGATCTTGATCTTGCCGCCGCCCACCGCTTCGATCAGGTCCGGCAGGTCCTGGTAGATCAGCCAGTCGGCGCCGATCAGGTCGGCCACGTCCTGGGTGGTGCGGTTATGAGCGATCAGCTCATGGGCACTCGGCATGTCGATGCCGTAGACGTTCGGGTAGCGCACGGCTGGGGCCGCGGAGCAGAAATACACGTTCTTGGCGCCGGCTTCACGGGCCATCTGGATGATCTGCTTGCAAGTGGTGCCACGGACGATGGAGTCGTCCACCAGCATCACGTTCTTGCCGCGGAACTCCAGCTCGATGGCGTTGAGCTTCTGGCGTACGGATTTTTTCCGTGCGGCCTGGCCCGGCATGATGAAGGTCCGGCCGATGTAGCGGTTCTTCACGAAGCCTTCGCGGAACTTGACGCCCAGGTGGTTCGCCAGCTCCAGGGCGGCGGTGCGGCTGGTGTCCGGGATCGGGATGACCACGTCGATGTCGTGTTCCGGACGCTCGCGCAGGATCTTGTCGGCGAGTTTCTCGCCCATGCGCAGGCGCGCCTTGTAGACCGAGATACCGTCGATGATCGAGTCCGGACGCGCCAGGTAGACGTGTTCGAAGATGCACGGGGTCAGGGACGGGTTGGTCGCGCACTGACGGGTGTGCAGCTTGCCGTCTTCCGTGATGTAGACCGCTTCGCCCGGGGCCAGGTCGCGAATCAGGGTGAAGCCCAGCACGTCCAGGGACACGCTTTCGGAAGCGATCATGTACTCGACGCCTTCGTCGGTGTGACGCTGGCCGAACACGATCGGGCGGATGCCATGGGGATCGCGGAAACCGACGATGCCGTAGCCGGTGATCATCGCCACCACCGCATAGCCACCCACGCAACGGTTGTGCACGTCGGTCACGGCGGCGAACACGTCTTCTTCGGTAGGCTGCAGCTTGCCACGCTGGGCCAGCTCGTGGGCAAACACGTTGAGCATCACTTCTGAGTCGGAACTGGTGTTGACGTGGCGCAAGTCAGATTCGTAGATCTCCTTGGCCAGTTGCTCGACGTTGGTCAGGTTGCCGTTGTGCGCCAGGGTGATGCCGTAAGGCGAGTTGACGTAGAACGGCTGAGCTTCAGCCGACGTCGAGCTGCCCGCGGTCGGGTAGCGCACGTGGCCGATACCCATGTGACCGACCAGGCGCTGCATGTGACGCTGGTGGAACACGTCACGCACCAGGCCGTTGTCCTTGCGCAGGAATAACCGGCCGTCATGGCTGGTCACGATACCGGCAGCGTCCTGGCCGCGGTGCTGGAGCACGGTTAGCGCGTCATACAGCGCCTGATTGACGTTCGACTTACCGACGATACCGACGATGCCACACATGCGACGCAACCCCTACTTAATGGATCTGAACTGAACAACACTCACTGCGGCGTTTTGGCCGTCGGCAAGAGGTGTTCCTTGAACGGTATTTCAGCGGGTACGCTGATACCGCTGGCAAGCCACTGACTGCTCCAACCCAGGATCAGGTTTTTGGACCAGTCTGCGACCAATAGAAATTGTGGCACGAGCCGGGACTCCTGCCACCACGTATCCTGCTGCACCGGCCCCAGGCTCAAGAGCCCGACGGCCACGACCACCAGCAACGCGCCGCGCGCCGCGCCAAAGGCCATGCCCAGGAACCGATCCGTCCCGGAAAGCCCGGTAACGCGAATCAGTTCGCCGATCAGATAATTGATCATTGCGCCAACCAGCAAGGTGGCGATAAACAAGATGGCACAGCCCGCGATCACGCGGGCCGAGGGAGTTTCGATGTATCCGGCGAGGTACTGGGACAGCGAACCACCAAACATCCAGGCTACGACTCCCGCGATGATCCAGGTCAGCAGCGAGAGGGCTTCCTTGACGAAGCCGCGGCTCAGACTGATCAATGCGGAGATGGCGACGATCGCAACGATCGCCCAGTCAACCCAGGTAAATGGCACGGTGCAGCCTACATACGGATAAGGCGGCGCATTTTAGCAGAGCCCAGGGCTGTCGGTAAGCTGCGTGATTCAAATCAGCTAAATCGCCGTCAACCACGCTCTGGCTGGAAGCGCACGACGAACCCCTTGAGGTTTTGCTGGCGGCTGAGCAGGTCACGCAGGCGGTCGGCCTCGGCGCGCTCGATCAGCGGACCAACAAACACCCGATTCTTGCCATCGGCAGAACGGATGTAGGCGTTATAGCCCTGGCTGCGCAAGGTTTTCTGCAAGTTCTCGGCACTTTCGCGACTGGTCAGGCTGGCCAATTGCACCGACCAACTGACTGACAGGCCATTGGCATCCACACGACTCTGGGTCGTGTCCGGCTTGGCCGGAGCGGCGGTGATCGGCTGGCTCGGCGCCGGCTTGATCGCCGGTGCCGCTGGAACAGGCACGGGTGCGACAGCCGGTTTGCTCGGTGCGGCGGGAGCCGGCGTGGCAGGCACCGATGCAATCGGCGTGGAAGGCGCGGCAGGTTGCCCAGCCAGTTCCTCGTCGCTTGGCACCGGTTCCTGAGGCAACGCCTGGGGCTCGGGCACGGCTACCGGATCGACCTGCACAGGCGGCACCGAAGGCGCCTGGGGAGCGGCTGGGGCGTCGACCGTGACCTGGCGCTGCTCGTCCTGGCGGGAAAACAGCATCGGCAGGAAAATCACCGCCAGGGCCACCAACACCAGGGCCCCGACCATGCGCTGCTTGTACGCCTTATCCAGCAATGCCATCTGCAGCTTCCTCCGTGGAGTGCCGGGCCAACCATTGAAGGGCCTCGGCAACACAAAAAAATGATCCGAACAGCAGGATTTCATCATCAGCCGTCGCCAGGGCGCACTGCCCTTCCAGGGCGGCGGCCACACTGGCATAGGCTTGCACCGGAGCACCGTGACGCTGCAAGGCCCCCTGCAGCTCAGCCGCCGTACGCGAGCGTGGCGAATCCAGTGGCGTTACCGCCCAGTGCTGGACACTATCATCCAACGCCTCGACAACGCCATCCAGATCCTTATCGGCCAGCAGCCCGAACACCGCCAGGCGCCGCCCTGCCACGGGCCGCCGCGCCAGGCGCTCGGCCAGGTACTGCGCCGCATGGGGGTTATGGCCGACGTCCAGCAACAGGTTCAAGCGTTTGCCTTGCCAATCGAACTGACGGCGGTCGAGGCGACCGACCACATGGGTCGCCTGCAGCGCCTGGACGATTTGCCCGGCTTCCCAGGGCAAGCCCAGCAACAAGTACGCCTGGAGCGCCAGTGCGGCGTTTTCCATCGGCAGGTCCAGCAGCGGCAGGTCGCGCAACTCTACCGGATTGCCGCGCAGATCGCTGCCGCGCCACTGCCAATGCTGCTCGGTCATCGCCAGGTCGAAATCCCGCCCCCGCAGAAAGAACGGGCAGCTCAGCTCGCGAACCTTGTCCAGCAATGGCTGGGGAGGATTGAGATCGCCACAGAGCGCAGGCGCGCCTTGGCGGAAGATGCCGGCCTTCTCGAAGGCCACGGATTCGCGGGTATCGCCCAGGTAATCGGCATGGTCCACGCCAATGCTGGTGACCAGTGCAATGTCGGCGTCCACCAGGTTGACCGTATCCAGCCGTCCGCCCAGGCCGACTTCCAGCACAACCGCATCGAGACCGGCACGGGCAAACAACCAGAACGCCGCCAGGGTGCCCATCTCGAAATACGTAAGGGTTGTATCGCCTCGCCCGGCTTCCACCGCGGCAAAGGCTTCGCACAGCTGGGCGTCAGTGGCTTCGACGCCGTTCACTTGCACCCGCTCGTTGTAGCGCAGCAGGTGCGGCGAGCTGTAGACACCGACGCTCAGCCCCTGGGCCCGCAGCAGCGAGGCCAGGAAGGCGCAGGTGGAACCCTTGCCATTGGTGCCGGTGACAGTGATGACCCGGGGCGCCGGCTTGGCCAGTCCCATGCGGGACGCTACCGTTTGCGAGCGCTCCAGCCCCATGTCGATGGCCGATGGATGCAACTGCTCGAGGTAGGCAAGCCAGTCGCCCAGGGTGCGTTGGGTCATAGCCCGGCAGGCACTGGCGGAACCACGATCGGCTCGACCGGTGCGGCGACGAATGTCGGCGTCGGCAGGCCCATCAGTTGCGCCAGCAGATTGCCCAGGCGCGGACGCAGCTCCTGGCGATGGATGATCATGTCGATGGCGCCGTGTTCCAGCAGGAACTCGCTGCGCTGGAAGCCTTCCGGCAGCTTTTCACGCACGGTCTGCTCGATCACACGCGGGCCGGCAAAGCCGATCAGCGCTTTCGGCTCGCCGACGATGACGTCGCCCAGCATGGCCAGGCTCGCGGAAACACCGCCGTAGACCGGGTCGGTCAGCACCGAGATGAACGGAATGCCTTCTTCACGCAGACGCGCCAGCACCGCGGAGGTCTTGGCCATTTGCATCAGGGAGATCAGCGCTTCCTGCATCCGCGCACCGCCGGAAGCGGCGAAGCAGATCATCGGGCAACGGTTTTCCAGCGCATGGTTGGCGGCGCGAACGAAACGCTCACCGACGATGGCGCCCATGGAACCGCCCATGAAGGAGAACTCGAAGGCCGAAACCACCACCGGCATGCCCAGCAAGGTGCCGCTCATGGACACCAGGGCGTCTTTTTCACCGGTCTGCTTCTGGGCAGCGGTCAGGCGATCCTTGTATTTCTTGCCGTCGCGGAATTTCAGGCGGTCCACCGGCTCCAGGTCGGCACCCAGCTCCACACGGCCTTCCGCGTCCAGGAAAATATCGATACGGGCACGCGCGCCGATGCGCATGTGGTGGTTGCACTTGGGGCAAACGTCCAGGGTCTTTTCCAGCTCGGGACGGTACAGCACCGCCTCGCAGGATGGACATTTGTGCCAAAGACCTTCAGGCACCGAGCTTTTCTTCACCTCGGAACGCATGATCGAAGGGATCAGTTTGTCTACCAACCAGTTGCTCATGCTTTCTTTCTCCAGTACCGGCGGCCCGAACGCTCTGGTTCGCGGCCCCGCGTATGCCCTTGAGCTAAATTCATTGTGCGGCGAGGGTCGAACGGCCACCACGGTCAGCGCGAAACATGACCTGCGTGCAGCCCAATCCCCTCAGCCATCCCGGCAACCGCTGCACTGCGGTTGCCCCTACGCTATCGGCCCACCCGGAGGCGGTGCCTGCCTGCTTTGTACAGTGCAGGTATGGACGGCGGCAGTCTGCCAGCCGTCACATTGACTACTGGCTGTTGCGAACAGCAGCCATGAACGCACGAATCTTTGCCGGATCCTTGATGCCCTTGCCCTGCTCCACCCCGCCGCTCACATCCACCGCATAGGGGCGAACCTGGCGAATGGCCGCGGCGACGTTTTCCGCCGTCAGACCACCGGCCAGGACGATCGGCTTGTTCAGGCCTTGTGGCACCAGCGACCAGTCGAACGCTTCGCCGGTACCGCCGTGTACGCCTTCCACATAGGTGTCCAGCAAGATACCGCTGGCACCGGCAAAGGCTTCGCAACCGGCGGCGATGTCGTCACCGGCCTTGACCCGCAACGCCTTGATGTACGGACGATGCCAGCCTTCGCAATCGGCCGGGGTTTCGTCGCCATGGAACTGCAACAAGCCCAGCGGCACCGCATCGAGGATCTCGCCCAGCTCGCAACGACTGGCATTGACGAACAGCCCTACGGGCGTCACGAACGGCGGCAAGGCCTGGACGATCGCCCGCGCCTGCTGCACCGTCACCGCCCGCGGGCTCTTGGCGTAGAACACCAGCCCGATGGCATCGGCCCCGGCCTCGACCGCCGCCAACGCGTCCTCGACGCGGGTGATCCCGCAAATCTTGCTGCGAACGACGGACATGGTGGCTAAAACCTCAGGCAATTGCGTGAAAGTCCCGGATGGTAACAAATGCTGCGGAGGGCGTCAGCCGTCGAGTTCCGAGAAGCCGGTGAGGAAATGTGGCCCGATGTAACGCTCCGGCAGCTCGAATTCATCGCGATACTCGACCTGTACCAGGTACAGGCCAAACGGATGCGCCGTGACACCACCGGAACGGCGGATGCGACTGTCGAGCACTTCCTTGACCCACTCCACCGGCCGCTCGCCGGCGCCAATGGTCATCAGCACGCCGGCAATGTTGCGCACCATGTGATGCAGGAAGGCGCTGGCGCGGATGTCGAGCACGATCATCTTGCCGTGCCGGGTCACGCGCAGGTGATGCAGCTCCTTGATCGGCGACTTGGCCTGGCACTGGCCTGCACGGAATGCGCTGAAATCGTGGACACCGACCAGGTATTGCGCGGCCTCGGCCATGCGCTCGACGTCCAGCGGGCGGTGGTTCCAGGTGATTTCTTCGTTCAGGTGCGCCGGACGGATCTGATCGTTGTAGATCACGTAGCGATAACGCCGGGCGATGGCCTTGAAGCGTGCATGGAAATGCGCCGGCATCACCTTGGCCCAACTGACGCTGACGTCATGGGGCAAGTTGATGTTGGCGCCCATGACCCAGGCTTTCATCGAGCGCTCGACCTGGGTGTCGAAATGCACCACCTGGCCGCAGGCATGCACGCCGGCATCGGTCCGGCCGGCGCAATGCAGCGACACGGGCGAGTCGGCGACTTTGGACAGCGCGTTTTCGAGGGTTTCCTGCACCGTCAATACACCGGACGCCTGGCGCTGCCAGCCACGGTAGCGCGAGCCTTTGTATTCAACGCCCAAGGCGATCCGGAAAAAGCCGTCGGCCGCCATTTCGGCGGCCGGGTTGTCTATGTTTGCCAAGGAATTACAGCCTGCTGAGTACGCAAAGGCGGGCATTATAAAGCCGGCGGGGCGGGATGCCAGTGTAACCGGTGGTCCTGGGTTGGTTCGACGGGGCGCCATCGCGAGCAAGCTCGGCCCCCACAAGGGCTTGCCCCCAGATCCCTGTGGGGGCAGATCCCTGTGGGAGCCGAGCTTGCTCGCGATGAAGCCAGCCCAGTCACCATAACGCCCGCTGCAAACAAAAACGGCAGCCTCACCGGCTGCCGTTTTGCCTAACTACTGACTTACACCAAACGCGACAACATCTCCTGCGCTTCGCTCTTCTGGGTCGCATCGCCTTCGCTGAGGACTTCGCCGAGGATGTCGCGGGCGCCGTCGTGGTCGCCCATGTCGATGTAGGCCTGGGCCAGATCGAGCTTGGTCGCCACCTCGTCGGTACCGCTGAGGAAGTCGAAGTCGGGCTCGTCTTCAGCACCAACCAGGGCATCTTCAGCGGTGAAGGTCGGCTGGGCCAGGCTGTCGGACAGGCGATCCAGTTCGGCGTTTACATCGTCCAGCTCGGATTCAAAGGCATCCTTTGGCCGGTCATGGGCATCCATCTCGTCGGCAAGGGACAGGTCAAAATCTGCCGGCAGCTCGAGATCGTCGGCCGGCGCATCGTCCAGGGCCGGCATTTCGGTTGCTGGAACGTCCAGGCCCTTGAGATCGTCACCCAGGTCCAGCAGGAAGTCTTCATCATCGAGCGCCGCGACCGGGGTCGGCGCGTCGGCACCCAGGTCCAGGTCGAATTCCGACAGATCGTCCAGGCTTTCCTTGGCTTCAGTCTGCTGCTTGAGCACCGACTCGAAACTCAGGTCGTCGTCTTCCGGGAATGCGTCCAGCTCGGCGACAGGCTCCGGCGCTGGCGCGACCGGAGCTTCCAGGTCATCCAGGCTCAGGTCGAAGGCACTGTCCAGTTCCTCGTCGGTGGGCGACTTGTCTTCCAGCAGATCCTTGACGTACTGCGCGTCCAGCTCCGCAGCCACTGCCGCCGCGGCCAGGCCGGCGGCGGTAGCGACCACCATGGCCGGGAAACGGCTTTTCAGCTGTTCGACCTGGGCGAAGTTGTCGCCATTGGCCACCAGTTGGCGTTCCTGGGCGACAAAGGCGTCGCGGTCGCCCTGCTGACCGTAGACTTCCATCAATTTCAGGCGCAGGTCGCTTCGCTGGGGTTCGGCCTTGATGCCCTGCTCGAGCAGGTCAGCGGCCTGGTTCAAGCGACCTCGGTCCATATGGGACTGGGCCTGGGGCAGCACGTCGTCGAAGCGATCGGCGGCCGGAGCCACCAATGGCGCGGCGATAGGCGGCGTGACCACCACAGGCGCGACCACCGGGGCCGGCTTGGGTGCTGGCGCGGGGGCCGGCGCGGGTTTTGGCTCAAGCTTTACGCTAGGTGGTGGAACATCAATGCCCTCGAAGCTGCTCGGGGGCAGATCGAACTCCGGGGAGAAGTCAGCCTCCTCCTCGAGGGCTCGGGCCATGCGCAAGTGTTTTTCCGCTTCCTGCTGGGCCTTGCGTCGACGGGCGAGCAACAACAGCAGCAACAGTAAAAGCAGCGCGCCACCGCCAATCAACCCCAACAGGATCGGGTTGGTCAGCAGGTCATTGTATTTTTGCTCGTTGGACGCGGCAGGCGTCGGCTCGACCGGTGTGGCAGGTGGCGTCGCTTCCGGGGTCGCTTCTGGCGCAGGTGCGGCAGCAGGTGCAGTCGCCGGGGCCTGTGCCGCCGGCGCTGGGGTCAGCTCCGCGGACATCGCCGCAGGCGCCTCGCCAGCAGGCGGAACCGCGGCACCTTCGGCCTGCATCTTGGCCAGTTGATTGTTCTTCAGCTCGATCAGGCGCTGCAGTTTGTCCAGTTGGCTCTGCAGATCCGCCATGCGGCTTTTCAGTTCTTCGTTATCCCGGCGAGCCGAATCGAGGCTTTCCTGGGTAACCGCAAGCTTGTTGGTCAGCGCCTGGGCATCGCCAGCAGCGCCCTTGCCCTTGCCACCCGCTTTCGCCGAATCGGCCGACACCAGGCTCAAGTTGTCGCGACCGGCCGCCTGTGCCGGCGCGCCTTCGCCACGGCCACGCCTGGTGGCATCCAGTTGCTGCTTGCCAGCACCCGCCACGGCACGACGCCCCGAGCGCCAGGCGGCGTTCTGCGCAGCCACTTCGGCGATGGCCTGGGGCTGTGGCAGCGCCGTGCTCTGCACCGGGTCCGGCAGGCGCAACACCTGGCCGGTCTTGAGCAGGTTGATGTTGCCGTTGATGAACGCGTTAGGGTTCAACGCCTGGATCGCCAGCATGGTTTGCTGGACCGACCCACCGTTGCGTACCTTGGCGGCGATTTCCCACAGGGTATCGCGCGGCGTGGTGGTGTATTGGGAAGGCTTGGTGGCCCCGGTGACTGGCGTGGCCACGACCTGGGGCGGTTTCGCCCGGGCCGCGTCGGCGGCCTGTGGCGAGAATTTGGAGGGATCGAGCAATACGCTGTAGTCGCGCAGCAGACGGCCGTTGGGCCACATCACCTGCACCAGGAACTTGACCATGGGCTCGGACAGCGGGCGGCTGGACGTGACCCGCAGGACACTCTTGCCGTTGGCGTTGATCACCGGGGTGAAGCTCAGGTCATTGAGAAAGGCCTGGCGGTCGACCCCGGCCTTGGCGAAGTCGTCGGGCGAGGCCAGGCTCGGCACGACTTCGGCGGCGGTCAGTTGCTGGACGTCGAGCAACTCGATCTCGGCGACCAGGGGCTGGTTCGGCGTCGACTTCAGGGTCAATTCCCCGAGCCCGAGCGCTTGCGCCATACCGGAGGACAGCGCCGAGGCGGCCGCTATTGCTAACACCAGTTTGCGAACTTGAACCATAGCCTCTTCCTTTGTTTGAACATTCCTCGGCCAGCGAGAAGGTATTGATGCCGCTGCCGTAAGGCATTGCGCGCAGCCCCGAAGCGACGGTGCGCGCGATCATTTCACTCATGCCCCGGGAAAGTCCCCCAGAGGGATGTTCGCCTTCAGCATTCCGGCCAAGCATAGCGCCCAGCTAGAATCATTCGACAAATTGATGCCAAGTATCTTTTACAGCAAGTCTTTTATCAACAACTCAGCCACCTGCACGGCATTGAGTGCCGCGCCCTTGCGCACGTTATCTGACGTCAGCCACATATTCAGTTCCGTCGGATCGTCGATCCCACCGCGTACACGACCAACGTAGACCACATCCTGCCCCACCGCATCACCCACCGCAGTCGGGTAGTCGCCCGCCTCCACCAGTTCGATACCGGGCGCCGCTTCCAGGGCCGCGTTGACCTTGGCCAGGTCGACGGCGTTCGCAGACTGCACGGTCACGCTAAAGCTATCGCCAAAAAACACCGGGGCTTGAATGCAAGTGACGGAAATCTTTAACAAAGGTTGATTCAGCACCTGGCGCAACTCACGAACCAGACGCTTTTCCAGCGACGTATGGCCCTGCTCGTCCGGAGCGCCGACCTGGGCCAGCAGGTTGAACGCCATCTGCCGGTCAAAGAACTTCGGTTCCAGCGGACGGGCGTTGAGCAGCTCGGCGGTCTGGCGCGCCAGCTCGCTCACGGCCACGCGGCCCTGGGCCGACACCGCGAGGCTGGCGGTCAGGCTGATGCGTTGCAGATCGAGGCACTCGCGCAGTGGCGCCAGCACGACCGCCAGGGCCGTGGCCGATGCGCTGGGGCTGCTGACCTGCAACGGCTTGCCCAAGCCGGCCAGGACCTGGGCGTTGGCTTCCGGCACGATCTGTGGCGCCTGCTCGGGCGGCAAGGCCCCGGACAAGTCGATCAGCGCACAGCCGGCCTCCGTGGCCCGCGGGGCGAAACTCAGGGTCACCGCCGGGCCGGCGGCGAAGAACACCAGTTGGACTTTACTGAAGTCGAACTCGTCGACCTCACGCACCCGCACGTTTTTGCCGCGAAACATCACCGAGCTGCCTGCCGATTCGCTGCTGGCCAGCAGGTGCAGGTTGCCGACCGGAAAGTCCCGCTCTTCGAGAATCTGGACGAGGGTTTCGCCGACAGTACCGGTGGCGCCGATCACGGCAATATCAAAGGACTGGCTCATGGGTCTACCTCAGGTAAAACGTGGGGAGCGGCACTTTATCGGGTGGTGGGTACGCAGGCAATTGGCTAGGGAGTTGCAGTACCTGGACTGGCCCCATCGCGAGCAAGCTCGCTCCCACAGGTTTTGCGGTCACTGAAAATCCTGTGTGGGAGCGAGCTTGCTCGCGATGAGGCCAGCCCTGACACACAACCGTCTCCCAATAAAAAACCCGCGCCTCTCACAAGGCACGGGTTCTTTCACAACAACAGTCGATCAACGCTCGAGCAGGATCCGCAGCATGCGGCGCAGCGGTTCGGCCGCGCCCCACAGCAGCTGGTCGCCGACGGTGAAGGCACCGACGAACTGCGACCCCATGTTCAATTTGCGCAGACGGCCCACCGGTACATTCAGGGTGCCGGTGACCTTGGTCGGGCTCAGCTCCTGCATGCTGGTTTCGCGATTGTTCGGCACCAGCTTGACCCAAGGGTTGTGCTGGCTGATCAATCCTTCGATGTCGGCGATCGGCACGTCTTTGTTCAGCTTGATGGTCAGCGCCTGGCTGTGGCAGCGCATGGCGCCGATGCGCACGCAGATGCCGTCCACCGGGATCGGGCTCTTGAAGCGACCGAGGATCTTGTTGGTTTCGGCCTGGGCCTTCCACTCTTCCCGGCTCTGGCCGTTGGGCAGTTCCTTATCGATCCAGGGGATCAGGCTGCCGGCCAGCGGTACGCCAAAGTTCTCGGTCGGATAGGCATCGCTGCGCATCGCCTCGGCGACCTTGCGGTCGATGTCGAGGATGGCACTGGCCGGGTTGGCCAGGTCATCGGCGACGGCGGCGTGGGTGGCGCCCATCTGCTTGATCAGCTCACGCATGTTCTGCGCGCCGGCACCGGACGCGGCCTGGTAGGTCATGGCGCTCATCCACTCCACCAGACCGGCTTCGAACAGGCCGCCCAGGCCCATCAGCATCAGGCTGACGGTGCAGTTGCCGCCGATGTAGTTCTTGGTGCCCGCGTCCAGCTGCTGGTCGATGACCTTGCGGTTGACCGGGTCGAGGATGATCACCGCGTCGTCCTGCATGCGCAGGCTGGAGGCGGCGTCGATCCAGTAACCCTGCCAGCCGGCTTCACGCAGCTTGGGGAACACTTCGCTGGTGTAGTCGCCACCCTGGCAAGTCAGGATCACGTCGAGGGTCTTGAGCTCTTCGATGCTGTAGGCATCCTTGAGCGCACCGGTGTCCTTGCCCACGGACGGGCCCTGGCCACCGACATTGGAAGTGGTGAAAAACACCGGCTCAATGAGATCGAAATCCTGCTCTTCCAGCATTCGCTGCATGAGCACGGAACCGACCATGCCGCGCCAACCGATCAGACCTACACGTTTCATCGCAACTACACCTATACAAAAGTGGGCCACCGTCGAAGCGGTGGGCCCGAAAGATTACAGATTCCGCAGCGCGGCGACTACTGCATCGCCCATTTGCTGCGTACCGACTTTGGTACAACCTTGCGACCAGATATCACCGGTGCGCAAGCCTTGGTCCAGGACCACGCTGACGGCTTTTTCGATCGCGTCGGCGGCATCGTTCAAGTTGAAGCTGTAGCGCAGCATCATCGACACCGACAGGATGGTCGCCAATGGGTTGGCAATGCCCTGCCCGGCGATGTCCGGCGCCGAACCGTGGCATGGCTCGTACATGCCCTTGTTGTTGGCGTCCAGGGAGGCCGACGGCAGCATGCCGATGGAGCCGGTGAGCATCGACGCTTCGTCGGACAAGATGTCGCCGAACATGTTGTCGGTGACGATCACGTCGAACTGCTTGGGCGCACGCACCAGTTGCATGGCGGCGTTGTCGACGTACATGTGGCTCAGCTCGACGTCCGGGTAATCCTTGGCCACCTGCTCGACCACTTCACGCCACAGTTGGCTGGAAGCCAGCACATTGGCCTTGTCCACCGAGCACAGCTTCTTGCCACGCACGCGGGCCATGTCGAAGCCGACCCGGGCGATACGGCGGATTTCACTCTCGCTGTACGGCAGGGTGTCGTAGGCCTGGCGCTCGCCATTATCCAGCTCACGGGTGCCACGCGGGGCGCCGAAGTAGATACCGCCGGTCAGCTCACGCACGATGAGGATGTCCAGGCCCGAGACGATTTCCGGCTTCAGGCTCGACGCATCGGCCAGTTGCGGATAAAGAATCGCCGGACGCAGGTTGCCGAACAGGCCCAGTTGCGCGCGAATCTTCAGCAGGCCACGCTCAGGGCGGATGTCGCGTTCGATCTTGTCCCATTTCGGGCCGCCCACGGCGCCCAGCAGCACGGCATCGGCGGCACGGGCACGGTCCAGGGTTTCGTCGGCCAGGGGCACGCCGTGCTTGTCGATGGCGGCGCCGCCGATCACGTCGTGGCTGAGTTCGAAGCCCAGGCCGTACTTGTCGTTCGCCAATTCCAGGACCTTGACCGCCTCGGCCATGATTTCCGGGCCGATGCCATCACCTGGGAGAATCAGAATCTGCTTGCTCATGCTTTCCTCGTTTGCTCTGTCGACACCGGCCTGGGTTGCGCACCCAAGGCCAGGCCGGGAAAAATGCTATCGCTCGGCCCACAGCACCAGTACATCAGTACTGAACGAACCATCGGCCTCAATCTCAAAATATTCTCGCACTTCATCGCCCATCGAACGCTGCAGCTGGAGAATCGCCCCGCGCATCACCTCGGGTGTCCGCATGCGTTCGACCCAGGAGTGGTACTCCAGGCGCAGGCGCTGGCGCGAGGTGCTGCGGGTGTGCAACCCCGCTTCGCTGACCTGGCGCAACCACTCGTCGGCCGAATAATCGCGCACATGGCTGGTGTCACGCAGCACTTCGATGCTTTGCAGGTAGGTGTCCAGCAACGGCGTACCCGGCGACAGGATGTCGATGAACGCCATCGCCCCGCCCGGCTTGAGCACCCGTCGCACTTCCCGCAACGCCAGGCCCAGGTCGCTCCAATGATGCGCCGAATAACGGCTGAACACGAAGTCGAACTCAGCGTCGGCGAACGGCAGGCGCTCGGCGGCGCCCCGTACCGTGCTGATGTTGTCCAGGCCACGCTCGGCCGCTGCTGCGGTCACAACGTCCAGCATCTGTTGGGACAGATCGTAGGCCACCACTTCACCGGCCAGCGGCGCCACGTGGAAACTCACATGACCGGCGCCACAGCCCAGGTCCAGCACACGGGCATCGCCACGACCGGCCAACGCAGCCTGTAGCAGCGCGAACTCAGCGCCCTGGGCGTGCACGGCACTGCTCAGATAGGCCGAAGCCTGTTCACCGAATTGCTTTTGTACAACCTGACTGTGGGCGGTGCTGGTCATGGGATGTCCTTGTATTTGATTGCCTGGGCGGCCCCCATCGCGAGCAAGCTCGCTCCCACAGGGGATTTGGGTGCTCACAAAACACCTGTGGGAGCGAGCTTGCTCGCGATGAAGCCGGTACTGCCTACATCAATCCATCAAGCATCGCGAAACAACCAAGGCTGGCTCGCCCGGTGCCTGGCCTCGAACGCGGCAATCGCCTCGCCGTCCTGCAGCGTCAAGCCGATGTCATCCAGGCCGTTGAGCAGGCAGTGCTTGCGGAACGCATCGATCTCGAAACCCAGCACCTTGCCGTCGGGACGGGTCACCGTCTGGGCGGCCAGGTCGATCTGCAGTTGATAGCCAGGGTTGGCCTCGACCTGCTGGAACAGCTCATCCACGTCAGCATCGCTGAGGATGATCGGCAGCAAGCCGTTCTTGAAGCTGTTGTTGAAGAAGATGTCGGCATAGCTCGGCGCGATGATGCTGCGGAAACCGTACTCTTCCAGGGCCCATGGCGCGTGCTCGCGGCTAGAACCGCAGCCGAAGTTCTCCCGGGCCAGCAACACGCTGGCGCCTTGATAACGCTCGGCGTTGAGCACGAAATCCTTGTTCAACGGCCGCTTGGAGTTGTCCTGGTACGGCTGGCCGACATCCAGGTAGCGCCATTCGTCGAACAGGTTCGGGCCGAAACCGGTGCGCTTGATGGACTTCAGGAATTGCTTGGGAATGATCTGGTCGGTGTCGACGTTGGCGCGATCCAAAGGCGCGACAAGACCGGTGTGCTGGGTAAAAGCTTTCATGCTGCGCTCCTTCAGATCAATTCGCGGACGTCGACGAAACGGCCGTTGACGGCCGCCGCGGCGGCCATGGCCGGGCTCACCAGGTGCGTACGGCCACCGGCGCCCTGACGGCCTTCGAAGTTACGGTTGGAGGTGGAGGCGCAATGCTCGCCCGACTCCAGTCGGTCAGGGTTCATCGCCAGGCACATCGAGCAGCCCGGCTCACGCCATTCGAAACCGGCCTCGAGGAAAATCTTGTCCAGCCCTTCCGCTTCGGCCTGGGCCTTCACCAGGCCCGAGCCCGGCACCACGATGGCCTGCTTGATGGTCGAGGCCACCTTGCGGCCCTTGGCGATCACCGCCGCGGCGCGCAGGTCTTCGATCCGCGAGTTGGTGCAGGAGCCGATGAACACGCGATCGAGCTGGATGTCGGTGATCGCCTGGTTGGCGCTCAAGCCCATGTACTTCAAGGCGCGGACGATGGAGTCGCGCTTGACCAGGTCCATTTCCTTGGCCGGATCCGGTACGTTCTGGTCCACGGCCAGGACCATTTCCGGGGAAGTGCCCCAGCTGACTTGTGGCTTGATCTGCGTCGCGTCGAGCTCGACCACCGTGTCGAACTTGGCATCGGCATCGGAGACCAGGTCTTTCCAGGCCTCGACCGCCATGTCCCATTCCGCGCCTTTGGGCGAGAACGGACGGCCCTTGACGTATTCCACGGTTTTTTCATCGGCGGCCACCAGGCCGACGCGGGCACCGGCCTCGATGGACATGTTGCAGATGGTCATGCGGCCTTCGACGGACAAGTCGCGGATCGCGCTGCCGGCGAACTCGATGGCATGGCCGTTACCGCCAGCGGTGCCGATCTTGCCGATCACGGCCAGGACGATGTCCTTGGCGGTCACGCCGAACGGCAACTTGCCTTCGACGCGCACCAGCATGTTTTTCATTTTCTTGGCGACCAGGCACTGGGTGGCGAGCACGTGCTCGACCTCAGACGTGCCGATGCCATGGGCCAGGGCGCCGAAAGCACCGTGGGTCGAGGTGTGCGAGTCGCCGCAGACCACGGTCATGCCAGGCAAGGTCGCACCCTGCTCCGGGCCGATGACGTGGACGATGCCTTGGCGCACATCGTTCATCTTGAATTCGACGATGCCGTATTCGTCACAGTTATCGTCGAGGGTCTGGACCTGCAGGCGCGAAACCTGGTCGGCAATGGCTTCGATGCCGCCCTTGCGCTCCGGCGTGGTCGGTACGTTGTGGTCCGGGGTCGCGATGTTGGCATCGATGCGCCACGGCTTGCGCCCGGCCAGGCGCAGGCCTTCGAAGGCTTGCGGCGACGTCACTTCGTGAATGATGTGACGGTCGATATAGATCAGCGCCGAGCCATCGTCGCGCTGCTTGACCAAATGCGAATCCCAGAGCTTGTCGTAGAGCGTTTTGCCGGCCATCAGACGGTTTCCTCATCAGCTTGTTTCTATGCCCCGGGCCTTGAACGAATCAATAACCCCTTGGCTTGTGAGGCTGATCCTATGGGGTTACATTAAATAACTCAAATTCATATTTTTCATGCTTTGCATAACCAACTGGAATCCGACCGGAACCGCCATGGACCTCGCCAACCTCAATGCCTTTATTGCCATCGCCGAGACGGGCAGTTTCTCCGGCGCCGGCGAACGCCTGCACCTGACCCAGCCGGCCATCAGCAAGCGAATTGCCGGCCTCGAACAACAACTCAAGGTGCGCCTGTTCGACCGCCTGGGCCGAGAGGTGGGCCTGACCGAGGCCGGCCGGGCCCTGTTACCGAGGGCCTACCAGATCCTCAACGTGCTGGACGACACCCGTCGCGCCCTGACCAACCTGACCGGCGAGGTGACCGGGCGCCTGACGCTCGCCACCAGCCATCACATCGGCCTGCACCGCTTGCCACCTTTATTACGGGAGTTCACCCGGCGTTATCCCCAGGTGGCGCTGGATATCCAGTTCCTGGATTCGGAAGTGGCCTACGAAGAAATCCTCCATGGCCGGGCGGAACTGGCCGTCATCACCCTCGCCCCCGAGCCCCACACGCTGGTCAGGGCCACGCCAGTGTGGGACGACCCCCTGGATTTCGTGGTCGCCCCGGAGCATGCGTTGCTGGAAAACAGCGCGGTGAGCCTAGCGGACATTGCCTTGCATCCGGCGGTGTTCCCGGGCGGCAACACCTTTACCCACCACATCGTGCAACGGTTGTTCGAGGCCCAGGGCCTGACGCCAAACATCGCCATGAGCACGAATTATCTGGAAACCATAAAGATGATGGTTTCCATCGGCCTGGCCTGGAGCGTTCTGCCGCGCACCATGCTCGATGAACAGGTTGCGCGCATTCCTTTGCCGGGCATACAGCTCAGTCGCCAGCTAGGCTATATCTTGCACACCGAACGGACGCTATCGAATGCCGCACGGGCTTTCATGGCCTTACTGGACGCACAAATCGATTTGCCAGGGACAGAGGCATAGGTTGTGCCGCGCCTGTAGGGCCTTGAATGCTTGTGCTTAATGCCCAAAACCGCTCAAGGTTCGCTAGAAATGCCCAAACCTGCTGACCATCTCCCGCCCCTGCCGCGCATTCAGGCGCTCGACCCGAAGCGGTCCGAGCAAAGCTGGGACAGCGCGCCACAGTTGCTGGCCGCCCTGAACGGTGCGCGGCTGGGCGCCTGGTCGTGGGACATCGACAGCGGCCAGATCAGCTGGTCCCGCGGCACCCAGGCGTTGTTCGGCTTCGATCCGCGCCAACCCTTGCCAGCGGACGTGGACTACCTCGACCTGCTGTTGCCCGAAGACCGGGCCAGGGCCGTGCGCGCCTTTCACGCGGCAGTGTCCGGAGCGCCGCTGGACCAGGCGATGCATCACCGCATCGTCTGGCCCGACGGCAGCCTGCACTGGGTGGAAATCAGTGGCAGCGTGCTACCCGACAAACATGGCCGGCCGCGCATGATCGGGGTGATTCGTGAAATCACCCATCAGCGCGAGCGGGAACAGGCGCTGCGCAGCTCGGAAAAACGCTTCGCCACGCTCTTTCATCTGTGCCCGAACATGGTCTTGCTGACCCGCCAGGAAGACGGGCTGATCAGCGAGGCCAACCAGTATTTCGAAAGCCTGTTCGGTTGGCCGGTGCATGACGTGATCGGCCGTACCACCCTGGAACTGGGCCTGTGGGTTGACCCCAAGCAGCGGGCGGAACTGGTGGAGGCGACCAAGGCCAAGGGCGAACTGGTCAGCATGGAGGTGGAGTTCCGGGCCAGCAACGGCCAGATACATAACGGCATTCTGAGTGCGCAGAAAGTCGAGCTAGAAGGCCAGCCGTACCTGCTGAGCACGTTCCTCGACACCACCGAGCGCAAGCTCGCCGAACAGGCCCTCAAGGACAGCCAGGAACGCCTGGACCTGGCCCTCGACTCGGCGCAACTGGGCACCTGGGACTGGCACATTCCCAGCGGCATGCTCTACGGCTCGGCCCGGGCCGCGCAGCTCCACGGCCTGGAACCCAAGCCGTTCCACGAATCATTCGATGCGTTTTTCGAGGGGGTTCCCACAGAAGAACGCAACAACATGCGCAACGCCTATCGCAGCCTGCGGGAAGGCCCGGCGGGCAACTATCAATTGACCTACCGCGTGCAACTGCCCGATGGCACCTCGCGCTACCTGGAAAGCCGCGCCCGCCTCTACCGCAACGACGACGGCAGCCCCTCGCGCATGGCCGGGACCTTGTTGGACATCACCGACCAGGTGGAGCGCGAACAAAGCCTGGCCGCCTCGGAAGAGAAATTCGCCACGCTGTTCCAGGTCAGTCCAGACCCGATCTGCGTCACCCACCAGGACAGCGGGCGCTTCCTTGAGATCAACTCCAGTTTCACCCAGACCTTCGGCTGGACCACCAGCGACGTGATTGGCCTCAGCGCCGACGAAATCGGCCTCTGGGATGGTTCGGGCAGCAGTCTGCAACGCATCGAACGGGTGATCCGCGAACAATCGCTGAACAATGTCGCCATCGTCGTTCACCACAAGAATGGCCAGCCACTGACCTGTGTGATTTCCAGCCGGCAAATCAACGTCGGCAACCAGCCGTGCATCGTCACGACCTTGCGCGACATCACGCAGCAGCAACGCTCCGAGGCCGCCCTCAAGGCCAGTGAAGAGAAATTCGCCAAGGCGTTTCATTCCAGCCCCGACGCCATCACCATCACCGAACACCAAAGCGGTCGCTACCTTGAGGTCAACGACGGCTTCTGCCGGTTGACCGGCTACCGCGCCGACGAAGTGATCGGGCATACGGTCTACGAGATAGGAATCTGGGCCGAAGAAAAGCAACGCGCCGCCCTGCTGGCCGAATTGCAACTCAAGGGCCGCGTGCACCACCAGGAGATGCTCGGGCGCAATAAACGTGGGGAACTCCTCACGGTGGAGGTCTCGGTCGAGCCCATCACCCTCAATGAAACCGAGTGCCTGCTACTGACCGCCCGAGACGTGAGCCTGCTGCGCAATGCCGAAGCCCAGATCCGCCACCTGGCCTACCACGACTCGCTGACCAACCTGCCCAACCGGGCCTTGCTGATGGACCGCCTGAGCCAGCAGATCGCCCTGCTCAAGCGCCACAACTTGCGCGGCGCCCTGCTATTTCTCGACCTGGACCACTTCAAGCACATCAACGATTCCCTCGGTCACCCGGTGGGCGACACCGTGCTGAAAATCATCACCGCGCGCCTGGAAGCCAGCGTACGCCTGGAGGACACCGTGGCGCGGCTGGGTGGCGATGAGTTCGTGGTGCTGCTCAGCGGCCTGGAGGGCTCGCGAAACGAGGTCAGCAAGCAAGTACAGGCCCTGGCCGACACCCTGCGTGAACTGCTCTCGGAACCGATGTTTCTCGATGGCCAGCGGTTGCAGGTCACGCCGAGCATCGGTATCGCGTTGATCCCCGACCACGGCTCCACCCCTACCGATTTGCTCAAGCGCGCCGACATTGCGCTGTATCGCGCCAAGGACTCGGGACGCAACACCTCGCAGATGTTCCACACCACCATGCAAAAAGCCGCCAGCGAACGGTTGCGCATGGAAACCGACCTGCGCCTGGCCCTGGCCCGTGGCGAGTTCAGCGTGCATTTCCAGCCTCAGGTCGATGCCCGGGACAACCGCATCATCGGCGCCGAAGCCTTGGTGCGCTGGCATCACCCGGACCTCGGCGCCCAATCGCCCAACGAATTCATCAAAGTGCTGGAGGACAGTGGCCTGATCCTCGAAGTCGGGACCTGGATCCTCGATGAAGCTTGCGACGGCTTCAAGCAATTGATCGCCAAGGGCAAGATCGATCCGCAGCAATTCAGCCTGTGCGTGAACATCAGCCCGCGACAATTCCGCCAGAGCGACTTCGTCGAACGCATCGAAAGTAGCCTGGCCACCCACGGCCTGCCCTGCTCGCTGCTGAAACTGGAGATCACCGAAGGCATCGTGATCCAGAACCTGGACGACACCATCGCCAAGATGCGCCGGCTCAAGAAACTGGGGGTGAGCTTCGCCATGGACGATTTCGGCACCGGTTATTCGTCGCTGACCTACCTCAAGCGCCTGCCGGTGGACACGCTGAAAATCGACCAGTCATTCGTACGCGACGCCACCAGCGACCCCAACGACGCCGAAATCATCCGCGCCATCGTCGCCATGGCCCGCAGCCTCAACCTGGTGATGATCGCCGAGGGCGTGGAGACCCTGGAGCAATTGCATTTTTTGCAGGGACTCGATTGCCATTTGTACCAAGGTTACCTGCACAGCCGGCCGTTGCCGCTGGAGGCGTTTGAGCGGTTGTTGCCGTGAAGCGAGTTGGCTCCCGCTGGGCCCTGCAGGAGCTGGCGAAGCCTGCGATCTTTTGATCTTTCACTTGAGATTCAAGTGTCTAGGGAAAGATCGCAGCCTCGTTACACTCGACAGCGCCTACGGACGCAGTCCAGCGCCACAGTCACTCTCAGTGTTTCAAAATGAAAAAGGGCGCCATCAGGCGCCCTTCTTCAGTTGCGATGCATCAGTTTTGCAGCGCGGGTTGCTGCTGCGCACCGTTGATCGGGATGCGCTTGGCTTTCGCCTCTTCCGGAACCACTCGCAACAGGTCGATGCTCAACAGACCGTTACGCAGGCCGGCGGACTTGATCTCGATATGATCGGCCAACCGGAAGGACAGCTTGAACGCACGCTGGGCAATGCCCTGGTGCAGGAAGGTGACGCTGTCGTTGCTGGCTTCACGCTTGCCGCCACTGATGGTCAGCACACCTTTTTCCACTTGCAGGTCCAGGTCTTCTTCCTGGAACCCGGCGGCGGCGACCACGATGCGGTACTCGTCATCACCATGTTTTTCCACGTTATAGGGTGGATAGCTGCTGCCTGGTTCGTTGCGCAGGGCGCTTTCGAACAGATCGTTGAAGCGATCGAAGCCCACCGAGGAACGGAACAGAGGGGCCAGCGAAAATGCAGTACTCATGATTCAAATCTCCTGAAAAATTCAGCAAGTTTTTTTGTCTCCGCGACCCGAATTCGGCATCGCGTAACCCCTATCTAGGGTCCACCAAAAACTTTTCAAGAGGTTTTTTCGAATTTTTTTCAGGCCGCTTCGGTGCGCCGCACACCCAATACATGACCCACCGCGTCCAGGTCGGTTTCCCGGCGCAGCACGGTAAACAACTCCACCGCTTCGGGGTAATTGCGGGTCAGCATCGCCAGCCACTGCTTCAACCGGCCCGGGGCCTGGCGCGGCGTCAACTGTTCGACCACTTGCTGCCAAAAGTCATGGAGCATCGGCTGCAACTCGGCCCAGGACATCTCGACCACGTCCTCGCCAGCCCGGGCGGCAGCGATCTGCCGGGCCAGGTCAGGGCGGGAAACGAGGCCGCGACCGAGCATGATGTCTTCGACACCGCTGATTTCGCGGCAACGGCGCCAATCCTCCACGCTCCAGATATCGCCATTGGCGAACACCGGCACCTTGACCACTTCCTGCACGCGGGGGATCCACTCCCAATGGGCCGGCGGCTTGTAGCCATCGACCTTGGTCCGCGCATGCACCACGATGTGCGCCGCGCCGCCTTCGGCCAACGCCGTGGCACAGACCAGGGCGCCGTCCGGGCTATCGAAACCCAGGCGCATCTTGGCGGTGACGGGAATGTGTTTCGGCACCGCGCGGCGCACGTGTTCGACGATTTCGTTGAGCAGTTCCGGTTCCTTGAGCAACACAGCCCCGCCCCGGGACTTGTTCACGGTCTTGGCCGGGCAACCGAAATTGAGGTCGATCACCTCCGAGCCCAACTCGCACGCCAACGCCGCGTTTTCCGCCAGGCACACCGGATCGGAGCCGAGCAACTGTACTCGCAACGGCACGCCGGCAGCGGTCTGGGCACCGGTCAGCAACTCAGGGGCGAGCTTATGGAAATAGGCCGGCGTGAGCAGACGATCGTTGACGCGGATGAACTCGGTGACGCACCAGTCGATACCGCCAACACGGGTCAGGACGTCCCGCAGGATGTTGTCGACCAACCCCTCCATGGGCGCCAGGGCAATTTGCATGGAAACACACACTCAACGAAAAAACGTGTGGCAGTTTACCGGATTTTGCCCATGACATCGGAATTCACCACCAATCCCTGTGGAAGCTGAGATTGCTCGCGATGACGGTGGGTCAGATTGCGCAAATGTTGAATGCAGCGCCGCGATCGCGAGCAAGCTCGCTCCCACATGGGTTCCAGGGTACTCATGGAACTGAAGTCCACCACCAAACCCTGTGGGAGCTGAGCTTGCTCGCGATGACGGTGGGTCAGATTGCGCAAATGTTGAATGCAGCGCCGGTATCGCGAGCAAGCTCGCTCCCACATGGGTTCCAGGGTGTTCATGGAACTGAAGTCCACCACCAAACCCTGTGGGAGCTGAGCTTGCTCGCGATGACGGTGGGTCAGTCCACGAGGATGCCGGACGGTTCCAGGGCGGGGCCATACCCCTCGATGAATTCCTGCGGCATGCGCTTGGGCCGGCCAGTGGACAGTTCGATGCAGACGAAAGTGGTCTGGGCCCGCAGCAACGTGGCGTTGTCGCTGGGACGGACCAGCTGGAAATGCCGGGTCATTTTCAGGCGCTGGTCCCAGTCGACGATCCAGGTCGCCAATTGCAGTTCGTCGCCTTCATAGGCGGCCGCCAGGTAATCGATTTCATGCCGCACCACCGCCATGGCCCGATCCAGGCGTCGATACTCCACCAGATCCAGGCCCAGGCGCTGGGAGTGGCGCCAGGCACAGCGCTCGAGCCAGGTGACGTATACCGCGTTGTTGGCGTGGCCCAGCCCGTCGATGTCTTCGGCATTGACCTGAAGATCAATGATGAATGGCGTTGCCCGATCCCAGCCCATGACCCTCTCCCGGTCGAATTTGGATGGGGCAGTGTAACGGATCCGAGCTCGACCGCCATCGCGGGCAAGCCTTGCTTCCACCGCTCAGGCCGATTGCCGGGCTTGCAGGCTGCGACCGGCCAACAGCGATAACACCCCATCAATGACCCGAGGATCGGCCAGCACCCGCTGATGCCCGCCCTGTGGCAGTCGCAGCAGCCGACTGTCGAACCAGGCCTCATGAATCAATTGCGACTCCTTGACCGAGACCGATGTGTCGTCCTCGGCATGGACGATCAACCCCGGCACGTCCAGCTGGTAATGCGCCACGTCCATCTTCGAGGCAGGCATGCCCACGTCGCTTTCCACCTGGCGAATGAAGGCCGAACGCGCCTTGGGCGGCAGGCCCATCATCCGGGAGAAACCGCGCAGCACCCCAAGAATGCGAGCGGGCGCGGCGATGCTGACCAGCGTTTCGGTACGCAACCCCAACTGAACCGCCAGCATGGCGCTGGCACCCCCCATGGAATGCCCGATCACCGCCTGCAACGGCGGCAGCTCGGCGGCGGCTTCGAGCATGGCCCTGGCGAACAACAGGACATTCGCCTCGCGCCCCGGCGAACGACCGTGGGCCGGACCGTCCAACGCCACGACCATGTAACCAGCGCCCACCAGAGCCGTGATCAGCGCCGCGAACTGGGTTGGCCGCCCTTCCCAACCGTGCATCAACAAGACCACCGGGCCTTTGCCCCAGCGCAAGGCCGAGAGACCGAAACGCAAGGTGATACGCTCGGACGTTGCCAGCAACGGCAGTTCCCAATCCCGCGGCGGCAAGTTTCGAGGGCGCATGAACAGCGAACGCATCTGCTTCGCCACCAGGCGCGGAGCCACCCAGCCAAGCGTGCCATTGACACTACGTACCCAGCTCAACCTGTCCATCGCTCATCTCCAGGGCTCGCGCCTCAGCTCAACGCACCGCCGTCTTGGCGGCGCGCAGCAAACGATCCGATAACTCTCCCGGGCCCAATGCCCGCGCCAGGGCCAGGCCACCGACCATCAAGGCGATGTCGGCCAGGGCCTTGTCGGCGTCCTCCGGGCTGGCCGCCAATTGCGCGACCATCAATTCGATATGCTCATTGAGCACCTCACGAAACGCATCCGGCAGTCGCCCGAGTTCGCCCACCGACGCCGGAATCGGGCAGGCTTGCTCGGTGGAGTCGCGGTGCTTTCGGGACAGATAGAACGCGGCGACCAACGCCCGCCGCTCTTCGCCTGTCAGCTCACCGTCCATATCGGCGATCAAGCCGCGACGCCGATTGAGCAATTGCTTGAAAGCCTCCAGCATCAAGGCATCCTTGCTTTCGAAATGGGCGTAAAAGCCGCCCACCGTCAGCCCGGCCGCGCCCATCACCTCGCCCACGCTCGGCTCTGCCGGCCCACGCTGGATCAGCGCATCGCTGGCAGCCTTGAGAATGCGTTCACGGGTTTGTGCCTTTTTATCGCTCATCGTCGCCTCCGAATATTACGACTGAAATATTATCCATGTAATAATTTTCCGCAAGCGGAAATATTCACCGCTGGTCAGAAGACTTTTTCAAAGGATAAGGAAATTGGCCAAACGCCAGACAAACAAAAGGGCCATTCAAGAATTGAATGACCCTTATAAAATCCCGCAGAGCGGGTAATCGTGGCGTCCCCTAGGGGACTCGAACCCCTGTTACCGCCGTGAAAGGGCGGTGTCCTAGGCCACTAGACGAAGGGGAC
>NZ_FNOA01000018.1:0-139235 GCF_900106885.1 Pseudomonas sp. NFACC14 | reverse complement strand
TCGAAATGTGGGAGCGAGCTTGCTCGCGATAGCGGTGCTTCAGTCAACATCAAAGTGGCTGACCTGACGCCATCGCGAGCGAGCTCGCTCCCACAGTGGGTCTTCAGTGGGCACAGAATAGGGTTACAGGGTGAAGTCGCCTTCGGCCACCAGTTCGCTCAATGGCCGGCGCGGGCTTGGGACTTCGCGGGCCTGGAGGTATTCGGCCAGGGTCGATTTGTCCCCCAGCTTGCCAATCGCCACGGCGGCGTGCAGGGCGTAGCCTTCCGGGATCTTCAGTTCCTTGCGGGTCAGTTCCTGGTCGAAACCGGCCATGCCATGGGTGTGCCAGCCGCTGAGGCTGGCTTGCAACGCCAGGTGGCCCCAGGCCGCGCCGGTGTCGAAGGTGTGGCTCTGCGCCGGGGTTTCCTCCGTGGCACCGGGCACCGCGAAGGTGGTTTTCGAGATGACGATCACCAGCGCCGAGGCGTGTTGGGCCCAGCCGCGGTTGAATTCGTTGAGCAAACCCAGGAAACGCTCCCAATTCGGCGTGTCGCGCCGTGCGTACAGGAAGCGCCATGGCTGCGAATTGTAGGCCGAAGGGGCCCAGCGCGCGGCTTCGAAAAAGCTCAGCAAGGTTTCTTCGGCAATGCTTTCGCCGGTAAACGCGCGGGGCGACCAGCGTTCGATGAACTGAGGGTGGATCGCGTAATCGGCAATGCGGGAATTGGCGCTCATGGGCTCACCTGGTTCGAGTTTGGAAAGACAAGGCAGCAACCTACGTCCCGGCGTCCGGCCTGACAAGCCCCTGCCTACCGACAGTCGCCAATGCTTGGCCTGAGGAGGTCCCGGCACTAGACTGTCGGCCTTTCACCACCTGATGTTGATGCTTGAGCCATGGCCGCCAAAGTCGAACCGTTCTGGATACGCAAAACCCTCGATCAGCTCGATCCACAGGAGTGGGAATCGCTGTGCGACGGCTGTGGCCTGTGCTGCCTGCAAAAGCTCGAAGACGAAGACGACAACAGCGTCTACTACACACGCATCGCCTGCAAACTGCTGGACCTGAAAACCTGCCAGTGCACCGACTACCCTAATCGCCGTGAGTTCGTGCCCGATTGCATCCAGCTCACGCCGGGCAAGGCCGATGAGTTCAAATGGCTGCCGCCCACCTGCGGTTATCGGCTGGTCAGCGAAGGCAAGGACTTGCCGTTGTGGCACCACCTGGTCTGCGGTGATCGAGAGGCCGTGCACCACGAACGCATTTCCCAGTCCGGGCGCATGTTGGCCGAAGGCAGCGTGCCGGAAGACGATTGGGAAGATCATCTGATTTTCCGCGCCGGCTGAACCACCGGACGGTGCACCACCAGGGAGAACCCATGGCTGCAGGATTGAAATGGATGCTGGCAGCCGGGCTGCTGGCGGTGTGCGGGCCGCTGTGGGCGGCGCAGAAAGTCGACCTGGATTATCACGTGCACCTGTTGCCACAGAGCGATCAGGCCGAGGTGCGCCTGACCCTGGCCCGAGGGGCGGCGGTGCGCAGCCTGGATTTCGACCTCGGCGACGGCAGCCGCTACAGCGATTTCAAGGCCGACGGCCAATGGCAGCTCACCCCCGGCAAGGAGGCGCGTGGCGTCTGGCGTCCGGCTACCGACAAGGCCAGCCTGAGCTACCGTGTGCGCATCAGCCATGCCCGCAAGAACGCCACCTTCGAAACCCGCATGACCCCGACGTGGGCGTTGCTGCGCGGCGACGATCTGGTGCCGGCGGCCAAGCTCGACCAACAGGATGGCGTCGAACTGGTGGCCCGTCTTGAGGTGGAATTGCCCGATGGCTGGAAAAGCATCGAGACCCCCTGGCCGCGTATCGGCAAACAACGCTTTCGCATCGATAACCCCTCGCGCCTATTCGACCGCCCCACTGGCTGGATGCTCGCCGGCAAACTGGGCAGCCGCCGCACACGCCTGGGCGAAACCGAAGTGACGGTGGCCTCGCCCCAGGGCCAGGGCATGCGCCGGATGGATGTGCTGACGCTGCTGACGTTCGTCTGGCCGCAGGTGCAAGCGTTGGTGCCGCGTCATCCGGCCAAGTTGCTGATCGTCGGCGCCGGCGATCCGCTGTGGCGTGGTGCCCAGGCCGGCCATGACTCGATTTACCTGCACAGTCGACCGCCGCTGGTCAGCGAGCGGGGCAGCAGCCCGTTGTTGCGGGAGTTGGTGCAGGCGCTGGCCCGGGTCAATGATCAGGATCGTAGCGACTGGATCAGTGAGGGGCTGACCGAGTACTACGCCATTGAACTGCTACGCCGCGCCGGCGGCCTGAGTGATGAGCGCTTCCAGACCCTGAACGACCGGCTCGCCCGCGAGAGCAAGGGCGTCACCACCTTGCGCGGCGAGCAGATCGGCCCGGCGGCGGTGGCCAAGGCGGTGTTGCTGTTGCAGGAACTGGACCGCGAGATTCGCCTGAAAACCCGCAACAAGCGTTCGCTGGATGATGTGTTGCAGGGGGCGATGCGGTTGGAGACGGTCGATACCAAGGAGTTTGTGCAGCTCAGTGAGAGCGTTCTGGGTGGGGCCTCTACTGTACTGGATACCCGGTTACTTCAGTGACACCGCTTTCGCGAGCAAGCTCGCTCCCACATTGGACTTTCGGCGTTCACAAAACCTGTGGGAGCGAGCTTGCTCGCGAAGGGGTCATCAGCGGCGCTGCAAAAATCAGAGCCCAGCCTTCGGCGAAACCAGCGAATCATTCCCGGTCACCGTCGCCGTGCCAGTCGCCGCCTCGGCATTGGCCTTCAGGCGACTCAGTTCCTCACCGGCCTCCTCGATACGGGCACGGGCGCTGTGCATATTCTGGCGATTCTTCTCCAGCAGGCTCTTGGCCGAGCAATGCCCGGTGATGCCTCGCGCCAGGGCCATGCCGCCGATCGCCAATTGAGCCAGACCAATCACCCCGCCACGCCGCAAGCCCTTGCCCATCATCAGCACACCGCCGGCCAGTGAGCCAATGCGTTCCCAACCATGCACGTTTTGCGGCGGACGAGATTGGAAAGGGGTGCTCTCGATCGGCTCGAACGGATTGTTATCGCTCATGATCTGTCTCCAGTATGGGGTTGGTATAAAACTGACTGCCCGAGCGATTGCCTTGTTCAATCGAGTTTTGCACCGATCAGCGGAATTGCGGCCCCGAACGGGTGTTGTTGCCTTTGGCCATGCGGTCGTACAGCACGACGTTGACGGTGGCGGCCAGGTTCATGCAACCGGTGGTGGGGATGTACACCACGTCCTCGCACCAGTCGCGGATGTCCTTGTCCAGCGAACCGTCCTCCGGGCCGAAGATGTACAGCGCCCGGTCCGGGTGGGTGTATTCGGGCAGGGGGCGAGCGCCTTCCACCAGTTCCACAGCCACTGGCACACAGCCCAGGGGCAGGATTTTCTTCAGGTCGTCGATACCGATCAGCGGGATGTCGTAGTGGACTTTCTTGGTGTCGGTGACGAAGTCGGCGGCGCGCTCGTAGCGCTTGCCGGTGTAGAACACTGACGCCACGCCGTAGCAACCGGCGGCACGCATGACCGAACCGACGTTTTCCGGTGACTTGGGGTTGAACAGACCGATGCAGCTATAGCGTTTGTTGGCCACGGGCGGGGTGCCTTTGGGGAAAAGGCGCGATTATACGGGGAATGGGGGAGGGTGGTCAGGTTCGAGATGTGTGGTGTCTGTTTGATCGCCATCACGAGCAAGCTCGCTCCCACACTGGATTTCGGCGTTCACAAAACCCTGTGGGAGCGAGCTTGCTCGCGATGGCGGCCTGACAGGCTGTAAATTACTCGTCTTTCTTCATCAACCCGGCCAGCGCGGCGAAGGGGTTGTGGGTCGCCTTGGCGATTTTCGGGGTGCTCAGGGAGCCGTCGCCGAAGTATTGCTGGTCGGTGTAGCGCGAGTGCTCGTTATCGTGGCAGTACAGGCACAGCAGTTCCCAGTTGGAACCGTCCTGGGGGTTGTTGTCATGGTTGTGGTCGCGGTGGTGGACGGTCAGTTCGCTCAGGCGCTTGCCGGAAAACTCACGGGCGCAGCGGCCACAGACATGGGGGTACATTTTCAGGGCTTTGTCGCGGTAGCCCATCTCCCGGTCGCGCTGGGCATCGGCGAGGATGCGGTCCAGCTTGGCGGTGTTGGACGGTGGCGTTGACGAACTCATGGGTTCACCTTTGTAGATAAAGACTGATGACGGTTGGGCACAGTTTAGCTTAGCCCTTGAGTTTCTCGGCAATCCAGATGGTGTGGCGGGTGCCTTTGTTGCCATGGGCGAACACTTGCACTTCCTCGGCCTTGAAGCCGGCTTTCTTCAGTTTGTCGGAGAACTGCCGGTCAGCGCTGGCCGACCACACCGCCAATACGCCCTTGGGCCGCAGGGCCTTGGCGCAGGCAGCCAGGCCACCGGCCGAATACAGCCAGCTGTTGGCTTTCTGGGTCAGGCCTTCCGGGCCGTTGTCGACGTCCAGCATGATCGCGTCGAAACCCTGGGGCTCGGCTTGCAGCACCTTGGCCACGTCTTCCATGCGGATCACCGTGCGCGGGTCTGCCAGCGGTCGCCCGGCTTTTTCACCCAAGGGGCCACGGTTCCACTCCACCACACCGGGCACCAGCTCGGCCACCACCACTTCGGCGGTCTTGCCCAGGTGCTTGAGGGCCGAGGCGAGGGTAAAGCCCATGCCGAGGCCGCCGATCAGCACGCGCGAGCCAGGACGACCGGCGACCTTGCGGCAAGGAATCTCTGCCAGGGCGTCTTCGGAACCGTGCATGCGGGTGTTCATCAACTGCCCGCCGTCGCCGCCCTGGATCTTGATGACGAAGTCTTCGCCGTACTCGAACAGGCACAGGGCACCGCCGTTATCAGGGATGGGTGTGGTGTCGAGCAGAACGAAACGTTTCATGGAAATCTCGTAGGAGGGCAAACCGCGCGGTAACGACTAGCCTTAAAGCAGACAATAGCCACGGAGCCATTGATGAAGTGCATCATTCTAACGGCCATTGCCCTGGCGGCGCTCTCAATAAGTTGCGCCCAGGCTCAACAACCGACGATTCCGGTCAACCCGCCCAGCATCCCGGGCTCGCCGGGCACCGCCACCCCCATGCCGTATCCGCCGGTCACGCCCAACGGTGTGCCCAAGGGGGGCACCGGAAGCGGTGGGCCGCCCTTGCTGCCGCCTATTGAAATGCCCAAGCCGCCCAAGGACCTGCCGATACCGGGCATGGAGCCGAAGCCGGTGAAGGCCAAGTCGCCGGGGGGGTAAATCGACAAGACGACTCAATAACCTGTGGGAGCGAGCTTGCTCGCGATAGCGGTGTGTCGGTCGACTTCAATGCTGGCTGATCCGCCGCCATCGCGAGCAAGCTCGCTCCCACAGGGTTTATGTGTTGTTGTCAGACCTGCTGCGACAACAACTGTCCATCGGCCATGCGCAGGCGCTTGGACAGGGAGACGGCGAGGGCGCGGATGATCTTGGCGGCGATCTTGGGGGCGTCGTTGAGCATTTTTTCCAGGGAGTCCTTGCCCAGGTTCAGCAACTGGCAATCACTGGCGGCGATGCAACTGGCCGAGCGCCGTTCGCCGTCGAGCACGGCCATTTCACCGAAGGCCCGACCGCTGCGCAGCGTGGCGATGGTCACGGGTTGGCCGTCGGGACCGGTTTTCTGCACGGCCACCTGGCCGGTGTGGATGATGCACATGAAGCTGCCGGCATCGCCCTCGTGGAAAATCGCTTCGCCCTCGGCGATGGCGCTGATGCTGAAGTAGCCCGACGCGGCGGCGAAGTCGACGGGCAGCAACTGGTCGAACAGACCGCAGTCCATCAGCCAGTCGCGGATTTCTTTGTTCAGTAAGGTCGATTCTGACATGTTGGCACGGTCTTTTTCTTGTGTCTGCTACGGGTTTGGATTGAAGAGGAACCCTTGTTATTTGATCTGGGATGCCCAGCGCATGGAGCTAAGACCCGGCCATCCCACAGAGTTCCTCAACCCAACCCCAAAACCTTCAAGACAAATGCATATTCGAGCGCTACGTCACGCAATCCCTGGTAGCGCCCGCTCATTCCGCCGTGGCCGGCACCCAGTTCGGTCTTGAGCAGCAGGGGGTTGTCATCGGTCTTGGTGGCGCGCAATTTCGCCACCCACTTGGCCGCTTCCCAGTACTGCACGCGACTGTCGTTATAACCGGCGATCACCAGCAGCGCCGGATACGCCTGGGCGCGGACGTTTTCGTACGGGGCGTAGGCCCGGATCCGATCATAAACGTCCGGTTCCTCAGGATTGCCCCATTCGTCGTATTCGGTGACGGTCAGCGGCAGGTCCGGGTCGAGCATGGTGTTGAGCACATCGACGAACGGCACCTCGGCAATCGCGACCTTGAACAGCTCCGGGCGTTGGTTGAGCACCGCGCCGATCAGCAGGCCACCAGCGCTGCCGCCGCTGATCGCCAGTTGTTCGGCGGTGGTGAAGCCGTTGGCGATCAAATGCTCGGCACAGGCGATGAAATCGCCGAACGTGTTGTGCTTGTGTTCCTGTTTGCCGGCGCGATACCAGGCTTCCCCCAGCTCGCCGCCGCCCCGCACATGGGCGATGGCGAACGCCACGCCGCGATCGAGCAGGCTCAGCCGCGCATGGGAAAACCACGGGTCGAGGCTTTCGCCGTAAGCGCCGTAGCCGTACAGATACAGCGGCATCGGCCGGCCGAGGGCTTCGCGCTTGACCACCAGGCTGATGGGCACTTGTGTACCGTCTGGCGCCGTCGCCCACAGCCGTTGGCTGACGTAGGCATCGGCGTCGAACGGGCCCAGTACCGGGGTTTGCTTGAGCACAACCTGTTTGCCGCTGGCCAGGTCCAATTGACGGATCTGTGCCGGACGGTTCAGGGCCTCGTAGCGCAGGCGGATGCTGTCGCTGACGAATTCCAGGCTGTTCTGCACATGCAGGCTGTAGGCCGCGTCCGGCAACTGCACCCGATACGCCGGCAAGTCCTGGGGATGCACCTCGATGATCGGCAGGCCGCCCTCACGCAGGCTCAAGGTCATGGCCCTGGCGTTCAGGCTCAGGCCGTCGATCATCACCGTATCGCTGTGGGGGATCAGGTTCTGCCAGTCGGCCTCGGTCGGCGCCACGCCGGTGTCGGCGGCCTGGTACAGGGCGAAGTTGATCCCGTCGCGATTGCTGCGGATCAACCAGGTCCATTGGCCATCGAGCAGGCCGTGGTCGACGTCGTATTCGTGGTTTTCCAGGCGTGGCGCCAGGCAGGTGAAGGGCTGTTGCGGTTGCGCGGCGTCCAGTACCCAGACTTCGCTGGTGGTCTTGCTGCCCAGGGACAGGATCAGTTGCTTTTCCGAGCTCGAACGATAGCAATGCAGGAAGAAACGCCCGTCCGGCTCATGGAACACTTCTTCGGCGGCGGTGCCGTCCAGGCGATAGCGCCAGAGTTTGTGGGGGCGGTGGGTGTCGTCCAGCTCACCAAAAAACAGCGTCAGGCTGTCGTTGGCCCAGGTCATGCTGCCGTCGCAATTGTCGAAGGACAGTTCACTGACCTTGTCGTTGGACAATTCCTTCACGAACAGGGTGTAGATCTCGTCGCCCGTGGTATCCAGGCTGTAGGCCAGGCGCTGGTGGTCGGGGCTGATGCTGAAGGCGCCCAGGGCAAAGAATTCGCCGCCGGCCAGCGCGTTGGGGTCCAGCAGCAGTTGTTCGTGGCTTTCGTCCACGCTCAGGCTGTCGTCGGCCGGGCGTGGGCAGCGGTAGTGGCGCGGGTACTCGTCACCGGCCGTGGTGCGGGTGTAATACAGGTATGGGCCCCAGGGCGAGGGCAGTGACAGGTCGGTCTCGAGGATCCGGCCCTTGATTTCCTGGAACAGGGTTTCACGCAGTTCGGCCTGATCGGCGAGTTGCGCCTCCTGATAGCTGTTTTCCGCCTTGAGGTAGTCGAGCACGGCGTCGGTGTCGCGCTCCTGCAGCCAGGCGTACGGGTCAACACCGGCGTCCCTGCGGGCAATCGGGGCGTTGGAAACGTGGGCAGATAGGGACATGAAAGGCTCTCGAACGTTGTACGAAAAGGGACACGCGGCCTGGACAGAAGCCACCACACAGGCCATTCGCCAGACGCCGGGGCAGCCTGACGCGCGAAAAGCCGTTACTATAAGCGTCTCTTTGCCTGCCTTGCCATGGACACCATGACCGAGAATGACTATCTGATCGCCTGGGGCCTCTACGCCTTCGCTGCCCTGGGCTGCCTGCTGGTGTGGATGCGCATGACCCGCTGGATGTGGCGCTGGTTGCGCGAACCGCTGCGCTTGCTGATGGCGGTGTTGCTGTTCAGCCCCACCATCGTCGACCCGGTGAAGGACAAAGTCGCCCCGGCCTTGGCCATTGTCGCCCTGGACATCCTGTTCAAGGTCGGCAACAACGTCTGGCGGGCGGCGTCCGATCTGCTCATGTACGGCATGATCGCCTTCGGCCTCTATTTGGTGGTCGTGCTGATCCGCTTCCCCATCGAGCGCGCCGCCAACGCGCGCAAGGAACGGGCGGCCGCCGCCAAAGCCGCCGCCGCAGCCGATGAGCCAGAGGACGAACCACCGTTCGGCGTGGCCGGTGACGACCGCTACGGTCGCCCGCCCGTGCCGAGCAACCCCCAGCGTTCGCGTATCGAACCGCGCCTGTAAGCAGGCCTGCCCCTTGAAGCGAGAGTTCGAGCATGTGTGAGTTACTGGGCATGAGCGCCAATGTGCCGACCGACATCGTGTTCAGCTTCACCGGGCTGATGCAGCGCGGTGGCAAGACCGGGCCGCACCGGGACGGGTGGGGCATCGCCTTCTATGAAGGTCGTGGCCTGCGCCTGTTCCAGGACCCGGCCGCCAGCAGCGAATCGGAGGTGGCGAACCTGGTGCAGCGCTATCCGATCAAGAGCGAAGTGGTGATCGGGCATATTCGCCAGGCCAATGTCGGCAAAGTCTGCCTGTCCAACACCCACCCCTTCGTGCGTGAGTTGTGGGGCCGCAACTGGTGTTTTGCCCACAACGGCCAGCTGGCCGATTTCCAACCGGGCGTGAGCTTCTACCGCCCGGTGGGCGACACCGACAGCGAAGCGGCCTTCTGCGATTTGCTCAACCGCGTGCGCCAGGCCTTCCCGGAGCCGGTGGAGGTAGAACAGCTGCTGCCGTCGTTGATCGAGGCCTGCACCGAATACCGCAGCAAAGGCGTGTTCAACTGCCTGCTCAGCGATGGCGACTGGCTGTTCTGCTACTGCTCGACCAAACTGGCCCAGATCACCCGTCGCGCGCCGTTCGGCCCGGCGCGGCTCAAGGACGTGGATGTGATTGTCGATTTCCAGGCGGAAACCACGCCCAACGACGTAGTCACGGTGATCGCCACCGAGCCCTTGACCGAAAACGAAACCTGGACCCGCTACGAACCGGGCCAATGGAGCCTGTGGCGACGCGGCGAATGCGTCAGCCATGGCCGGACCGAATAAGGACGTCACGCTATGTTGCTCAGTTATCTACGGCTGGTGTTGTTCGCGGTGGGCCTGTTGGTTGGGGTCCAGGTGCCGGGCTTCATCAATGATTACGCCAAGCGGGTCGAGGCTCACCTGATCGAGGCGCAGACCGGCCTGCAAGGTTTCCAGGGCACCGCCAACCAGTTCTTCAAGGGCGACATGCAGGCCCTGGTGGCCCATTACCGCGCCAGCGAGGACCCGATCTTTCGCAGCGATGCCGACAGCCTGAACACCTTGCTCGTGCGTCAACAGGCCCTGGACAAGCAATTCCAGGCCATGCAAGGGCCGTGGTACATCCGCCTGCTGCAAGTGGCGCTGGCCGCCGATCCGGACATTCGCAAGGAAACCTGGAACGGCTACAGCTACCAGATCCTGCTGACCCCCGAGGCCATGGTCTGGGGCATCAGCGGCGCGATGTTGCTGTCGTTCGGCCTGGAATGCCTGTTCCGCCTGATCGACTGGGTGGTGTTGGGCGGCAAGCGCCTGCGTCAGGGGCGGCCGATTGAAGAGCGGGATCTGCGGGGGTTGTAAAACCGCCGCCGGCTTCTGTGGCGAGGGGATTTATCCCCGCTGGGGCGCGAAGCGGCCCCTTACAAGGCCACCACATGTGTCAGGCGGATCATTTCTATTGCTGCATTGGGGGGCTGCTTCGCAGCCCAACGGGGATAAATCCCCTCGCCACAACGGTGTTCAGCCAGGCCCGGCGTCTAACCCAATCAAGTTTTTCTTATGACCCAGCCAGGGTTTTATTCGTTGGACGGGATCGGCCACGCGCTCAAGAATCGGGGCAACGGTCTCCACGTCAGCGTCGTCGAGACTCACAACAATAAAACCGTGGAGAACCCCCATGAGTGCACCCGACACGCTCGGCGTCCCCCAACCCCAGGCCCGTTCTGGCCCGTTCGATTGGTATCGCAACATCAACCAGCAGGAACGTCGCACTTTCTGGAGCTGCAAGATCGGTTACGCCCTGGACGGCATGGACACCCAGATGCTCAGTTTCGTGGTGCCGACCCTGATCGCGATGTGGGGCATCACCACCGGCCAGGCAGGCCTGATCCACACCAGCACCTTGATCGCTTCGGCCATTGGCGGCTGGCTGGCGGGCATTCTCTCCGACCGGATCGGTCGGGTGCGCACCCTGCAACTGACAGTGCTGTGGTTTGCCTTCTTCACCTTCCTGTGCGGCTTTGCCCAGAACTACGAACAACTGTTGATCGCTCGCACTTTGATGGGCTTCGGCTTTGGTGGCGAGTGGACCGCCGGTGCGGTGTTGATGGGCGAGGTGATCCGTGCCAAGGACCGCGGCAAGGCCGTGGGCATGGTGCAGTCGGGCTGGGCGCTGGGCTGGGGCCTGACGGCGATCCTGTATGCGCTGCTGTTCTCGGTGCTGCCGCCGGAAGACGCCTGGCGCGCCCTGTTCATCCTCGGCATCGTGCCGGCGGTGTTCGTGATTTTCGTCCGCCGACTGGTCAAGGATCCAGACGTCTATAACCAGACCAAGGCCCGGCTGACGCCGGAAAACCCAGCGAAGTTCTACGAGATTTTTGCCCCCGGCATTCTCTTCACCACCCTACGCGCCTCGCTGCTGACCACCGGTGCGCTGGGCGGTTACTACGCCATCACGTCCTGGCTGCCGACATTCCTGAAAAATGAGCGCGGCCTGAGTGTATTGAGCACCGGCGGCTACCTGGCGATGGTGATCGTCGGTTCCTACGTGGGTTACGTCATCAGTGCCTATTTGAGTGACATCCTGGGGCGCAAAAAGAACTTCGTCCTGTACGCCGTCGGCTCCTTCACCATCGTCCTGCTGTACACCCAGGTGCCGGTGAGCAATAACGTGATGCTCTGGCTGGGCTTCCCCTTGGGGTTCTTCGCGTCGGGCATGTTCAGCGGCATGGGCTCGTTCCTCACCGAACTGTTTCCTACGCGCATTCGTGGTTCGGGCCAAGGCTTCTGCTACAACATTGGCCGGGCGGTGGCGGCATTGTTCCCGCTGTTGATCGGTATTCTGAGCCAGAAGGTGCCGCTGAGCGTGGGTATCGGGGCGTTCGCAGCGGTGTCCTATGGCGTGGTGATCCTGGCGGCCCTGAGCCTGCCGGAAACCCAAGGCAAGCAGTTGGAAGCCGAGTAACTGATAACCTGTGGGGTACGTGCCCCACAGCTAAACAAAAGAAAGAACCTACAGGAGCGTTCACCGTGAACCGCCTGCTATTGAACTGCGACATTGGCGAAAGCTTCGGCAACTGGACCATGGGTCTGGACGCCGAGGTGATGCCCTTCATCGATTGCGCCAACATCGCCTGCGGTTTCCACGCTGGCGACCCGAGCATCATGCGCAAGACCGTCAGCCTGGCCCTGAGCCACGGCGTGCGGATCGGCGCGCACCCGGCCTATCAAGACCTGGCGGGCTTCGGCCGCCGTTCCATGGCCTATGGCGCCCAGGAATTGCAGGACTTGCTGCATTACCAGATCGGCGCCCTCGACGGCATCTGCCGGGCCCAGGGCGGGCAGGTCAGCTACGTCAAACCCCACGGCGCGATGTACAACGACATGATGGCCAACCCGGCGCAGCTGCGCGCGGTGATCCAGGCTGTCGCGGCCTATGATCGGCAACTGCCGCTGATGCTCCTGGCGACCCGGGACAACAGCGCCGCCCAGGCCTTGGGCGACGAGTACGGCCTGACCCTGTGGTTCGAAGCCTTTGCCGATCGTGCCTACGACAGTGCTGGCCGCCTGGTTTCGCGGCAAGCGCCGGGCGCGGTGCACCACGATCCCGAGGTCATTATCGGGCAGGCCCTGACCATTGCCCGCGGCGATGCGTTGACCGCCAGTGATGGCAACGCCTTGCACCTGAAGGCCAATACCTTGTGCGTGCACGGTGACAACGCCAGCTCCGTGGCGGCCGTGCAACGCATCCGCGAAGCCCTGGATCGGCAGCGTGCGCCATGAAACCACGCTTGGAAGTGGTGGCGGTGGACTGCCTGATGGTGCGCCTGTTCGACGAGATCGCCGAGGCCAACATGCCCTGGATGCTCGCCGCCAGCGAGCGCCTGCGTGCGGTGTTTGCCGAACATCTGATCGATCTGGTGCCGTCCTACACCACCTTGATGGTGCACTACGACTTGCTCGCCCTGGACCCGGCCCAGGCCCGCGCATTGATCGGCGAGGCGCTGCATGACCTCTCCCCGGATGCCCGGACCGCCGGCCAATGCCACGTGCTGCCGGTTTGGTACGACCTTAGCGTCGGGCCGGAACTGGCGCTGCTGGCGAGCCGCGGCGGCTTGACGGTCGCCCAGGTGATCCGTTGCCACAGCGAACGCGAGTACCAGGTGTTTGCCCTGGGCTTCGCGCCCGGCTTCGCCTTCATGGGGCTGGTGGACGAAGCATTGGCTGCACCGCGCCTCGACACGCCGCGCAAGCGCGTGGCCGCGGGCAGTGTCGGTATCGCCGAACGCCAGACCGCGGCGTATCCGGTGGTGTCGCCCGGCGGCTGGAACCTGATCGGTCGCACCCCGGCCAAATTGTTTGATCGTGAGCGCGACGGCTACAGCCTGATGCAGCCGGGGGACACGGTGCGTTTTGCCCCCGTGGACCACGCCGAATTCATCGCGCTGGGTGGCGACGACACACCGCTGGAGGCCCAGGCATGAGCCGGTTGTTGATCGAGGCCAGCACACCGCTGTGCCTGTTGCAGGACGCCGGCCGTTTCGGCGTGAGGCACCTGGGCGTGACCCAGGGCGGGGCGGCGGACTGGCTGTCGATGGCCTGGGCCAATTGGATGCTCGGCAATGGCCTGGACGCGGCGGTAGTGGAGATTACCCTCGGCGGCTTTACCGTGGTGGCCGAAGAGGATTGCGTGCTGGCGCTGGCCGGGGCGGACCTGGGCGCGCGAATAGACGGCCAGGGCGTGGCATCGTGGCGCTTCTTCAGCCTGCGCAAGGGCCAGGTGCTGGCGCTCACCCAGCCGGTGCTCGGTGCCCGGGCTTATCTGGCGGCCCCTGGCGGTTTCAATGCGCCTGCGGTGCTGGGCAGCCGGGCGACGGTGTTGCGCGAGGAACTCGGTGGCCTGGATGGACGGGGGTTGGCGCTGAGTCGCGGCGCGCACTTGAGCTATTCGGGCACGGCGACGCCTCGGCCCATGCCGCACACGCGGATTCCGGATTTCCAGCAGGCGCAGCCGCTGGACCTGATCCTGGGGGCGCAGAATGGCGCGTTCAGCGGGCAGAGTCTGTTCGACGCGTTCAACACCCCGTGGACGCTGGACAGTCGCGCCGACCGCATGGGCATGCGGTTGCTGGGCACGGCGCTGGAGTATCAGGGGGCGGCGATGATTTCCGAAGGTATCCCCCTGGGCGCTGTGCAGGTGCCGCCGGACGGCCAGCCGATCGTGCTGCTCAACGACCGGCAAACCATCGGCGGTTATCCACGCTTGGGCGCCCTGACACCGTTGGCCCTGGCCCGGCTGGCGCAATGCCTGCCGGGGGCACAGGTGCGGTTGCGGCCGGTGGTGCAGGAGGTTGCGCATCGGCAGCAGGTGGAGTGTTTGCGTAGTTTTCTCGACCGCTAAAAGCATCGCGAGCAAGCTCGCTCCCACAGGGGGTCTTCAGTGTGACGAAGATCCAGTGTGGGAGCGAGCTTGTTCGCGATGAGGCCCTAAAAGGGCGCCAAAGATCACTTGGAAAGAAACCGCATCCCTTCCTCCAACCCCCGCAAGGTCAGCGGATACATCCGGTCTTCCACCAACTCGCGCACGATGTTGGTCGAGGCGGTGTAACCCCAGGTGTCCTTGGGGTACGGATTGATCCAGATGAGCTTCTTGTACTTCTCCATGAAGCGCTGCATCCACACATAACCGGCTTCTTCGTTCCAGTGTTCGACGCTGCCGCCGGCCTGGGTGATTTCATAGGGGGCCATGGCGGCGTCGCCGATGAAGATCACTTTGTAGTCGGCACCGTACTTGTGCAGCAAATCCTGGGTCGAGGTGCGCTCGGAAGTGCGGCGCAGGTTGTTCTTCCACACCGATTCGTAGACGAAGTTGTGGAAGTAGAAGTACTCCAGGTGCTTGAACTCGGTCTTGCAGGCCGAGAACAGTTCTTCGCAGATCTTCACGTGGGCATCCATCGAACCGCCGATGTCGAACAGCAGGAGCAACTTGACGGTGTTGCGTCGCTCCGGGCGCATCTGGATGTTCAAGAGGCCGGCGTCCCGGGCGGTGTGGTCGATGGTGCCGTCGATGTCCAACTCTTCGGCCGCGCCCTGGCGGGCGAACTTGCGCAGCCGGCGCAGGGCGATCTTGATGTTGCGGGTGCCCAGCTCCACCTGGTCGTCCAGGTTCTTGTACTCGCGTTGGTCCCAGACCTTCACGGCCTTGCCCTGGCGCTTGCCGGCGTCGCCGACCCGAATGCCCTCGGGATTGAAGCCGCCGGAGCCGAACGGGCTGGTGCCGCCGGTGCCAATCCACTTGTTGCCACCGGCATGGCGTTCCTTCTGTTCTTCCAGGCGTTTCTTGAATTCTTCGATCAGCTTGTCCAGGCCGCCCAGGGACTGGATCTGTGCCCGTTCCTCATCGGTCAGCGAGCGCTCGAATTCCTGGCGCAGCCAGTCCTCGGGAATCAACGCCTGGAGGTGGTCGTCGAGTTTCTCCAGGCCGTTGAAGTACGCAGCGAACGCCCGGTCGAACTTGTCGAAATGCCGTTCGTCCTTTACCAGAATCGCCCGGGACAGGTAATAGAACTCGTCCATGTCGGCGAAGATCACCCGCTGTTTCAGCGCGTTGATCAGATCCAGCAGTTCACGCACCGACACGGGCACCTTGGCGGCACGCATCTCGTTGAACAGATTAAGCAGCATGGCAATCGCCCTCGCTCTTGTTGGACGAAGAGGATCAGCGGGTGCCGCGACGGCTCATGAACGCCAGGCGCTCGAGCAGTTGCACGTCCTGCTCGTTCTTGACCAGGGCGCCGGCCAGCGGCGGGATGGCCTTGGTCGGATCACGCTCGCGCAGCACCGCTTCGCCGATGTTGTCGGCCATCAGCAGCTTGAGCCAGTCCACCAGTTCGGAAGTGGAGGGCTTTTTCTTCAGGCCCGGCACCTTGCGCACGTCGAAGAACACGTCCAGCGCTTCGCTGACCAGGTCCTTCTTGATGTCCGGGTAATGCACATCGACGATTTTCTGCAGGGTGACGCGGTCCGGGAAGGCGATGTAGTGGAAGAAGCAGCGGCGCAGGAAGGCGTCCGGCAGTTCCTTTTCGTTGTTGGAGGTAATGATGATGATCGGGCGCTGCTTGGCCTTGATGGTTTCGTCGGTCTCGTAGACGTAGAACTCCATCTTGTCGAGTTCCTGCAACAGGTCGTTGGGGAACTCGATATCGGCCTTGTCGATTTCGTCGATCAGCAGGATCACCCGCTCTTCGGACTCGAACGCTTCCCAGAGCTTGCCCTTCTTCAGGTAGTTGCGCACGTCGTGGACCTTGTCCACGCCCAGTTGCGAGTCCCGCAGGCGGCTGACCGCGTCGTACTCGTACAGGCCCTGGTGAGCCTTGGTGGTGGACTTGATGTGCCAGGTGATCAGGCGCGCACCGAAGGACTCGGCCAGTTGCTCGGCCAGCATGGTCTTGCCGGTGCCCGGTTCGCCCTTGACCAGCAACGGCCGCTCCAGGGTAATGGCGGCGTTCACGGCCAGTTTCAGGTCATCGGTGGCCACATAGGCGCTGGTGCCTTCGAACTTCATCTGCACTTCCTCGAACGGTGTCGCCGGCCTGGCGAGGCGGGGCGCACGAAATAGATATCGTGCCCGACTATAACGCGAGGCCCCGCCGACTGTGAACGCAGACGCTGTATTCAGTCTCTGAATGGGGCGTCACATGTTGACTCAGTCTGGGCGTATTTCGATGGGGACTGCCCACTCCTGTGGCGAGGGGATAAATCCCCTCGCCACAGGCCTAGTCGGTCGAAGGCGGTGGCTGTTCATAACGGGCGTTGAAGGCCTGGACGAAACCGTTGCGCAGGATCTGCAGGAAAGCTTCGAAGGCGCTGATGTCCTGCTGGTGGACATTGCCGCTGAGTTCCACCCGGGTGGCGAACTGGTTCTTGCGCTGGTTCTTGAGGGCTGTCTCACCCGTGCCGACCAGCGCTTCCCAGACCGAGCGGAAGATGTTCTTGTTCTTGTTTTCCACGTCCTGCTGCCAATCGAACACGTCGACATCACGCAGCAGTGGCTTGATGTAGCCGCTGAGTCGGGCGTTGTCGGCTTCGGCCTCGACCACCAGGTCGCCGTGGCCGGCATTGAAATCGAACTTGCCATAGGCGGCGGCGAAGTCGTTCAGGCGCTTGAGTTCGATGTTCGTGGCCCGCAGGCGGAAATCGAAATCTTCGAAATTGCTCAAGGGGTCGAAGGTGGCTTGCATTTCCAGGGGCGCATGTTCGGCTACCAGGGCTTTACCCTCGAAGCGGGCGTCGCGCTTGCCTTGGGTGTCGACCACGTTGGTCAGGTTGTAGAAGCTGGCGTTGACATCGGTGGCCTGCAGGTTGACCGGTGGCTTGGAGTTGAAATTGCGAAAGGTGACCTTGCCATCCCTGATACGCACTTCGTTGAAGGTGATGGGCAGCAGTTTGCCCAGTTGCTCGCGCCAATTGGTGCCCCGGCCGGTCTGGGAGTTCTGCCGGTTGGCTCCGCCGTCGACGAAGTTCACCTCGGGGCGGGCGAATTCCACCTCGGCCACCACCGCGTGGTCGTACCACAGCGAGTGCCAGCTCACCGACAGGTCCACCAGCGGTGCGGTGACGAACGGCACCGGGACCTTGCCGTCGACCTTGACGATTTCCAGGCCGTTGATCCGGTAGGCACCGCGCCACAGGGCCAGGTCCACGTCGGTGATCCGGCCGCGATAATCGCCCATATTGGCCAGTTTATCGTTCAGGTAGTCGCGTACCAGGTAAGGCAGGGCGAAATGCAGGGCCACCAGCACCGCGACGAGGGTGGCGAACACCCACAGTGGCCAGCGATATCGACGCTTCATGTCAGTCAGTCTCCAGCGTTTGTTGGGGGAGCGCCTTCTAATGCCATTGACTGTCGCAACAACGGGAACGTTCGGTGCAACTGGACGCCCGTGGGCAACAGGCATACCTTTAAAGGCTTAAATTCTCGCCGCATCAAGGACCCAGCCATGAGTCGTATATTCGCTGACAACGCCCATTCCATCGGCAATACGCCACTGGTGCAGATCAACCGCATTGCCCCGCGCGGTGTGACCATCCTGGCCAAGATCGAGGGGCGCAACCCAGGGTATTCGGTCAAGTGCCGGATCGGCGCGAACATGATCTGGGACGCTGAAAGCTCGGGCAAACTCAAACCGGGCATGACCATCGTCGAACCGACCTCGGGCAACACCGGGATCGGCCTGGCGTTCGTGGCCGCCGCCCGTGGCTACAAACTGATGCTGACCATGCCGGCCTCCATGAGCATCGAGCGCCGCAAGGTGCTCAAGGCCCTGGGGGCGGAGCTGGTGCTCACCGAACCGGCGAAGGGCATGAAGGGGGCCATCGAGAAGGCCGCCGAGATCCTGGCCAGCGACCCTTCCAAATACTTCATGCCGCAGCAGTTCGATAACCCGGCGAACCCGGCGATCCACGAAAAAACCACCGGCCCGGAAATCTGGAACGACACCGACGGCGCAGTGGATGTGCTGGTGGCGGGCGTGGGCACCGGCGGAACCATTACCGGGGTTTCGCGGTATATCAAGAACACCTGTGGCAAACCGATCTTGTCGGTGGCGGTCGAACCCGAGGTTTCGCCAGTGATTACCCAGGCGATGGCGGGCCATGAGATCAAGCCCAGCCCCCACAAGATCCAGGGAATCGGTGCCGGGTTCGTGCCGAAGAACCTCGACCTGTCAATCGTCGACCTGGTCGAGCGGGTCACTGACGAGGAGTCCAAGGCCATGGCCCTGCGCTTGATGCAGGAGGAGGGCATCCTCTGCGGGATTTCCTGCGGTGCGGCGATGGCCGTGGCGGTGCGCCTGGCGGAAAAACCGGAAATGCAGGGCAAGACCATCGTCGTGATCCTGCCGGATTCGGGCGAGCGGTACTTGTCGAGCATGTTGTTCAGTGATCTGTTTACCGAGCAAGAGACTCAGCAGTAACGGTGAATGGACTTCGAGGGTGGAGGGACCTTGTTGTGGTGAGCAGGAAGTTGATCAGCGTCAGCCAAGGTTCAGGCCGTGCATGTTAAGAAGGACATTGTTGCGTAATCCTCAACAGTGAATGTCGTGCCGGGCAGTTCCCTGGCCTGGCCACGATCTGTAACATGGCCGGCCGCTGCGTCGGGCTGATGGCGTTGCGTAGTTGTTTTGGACAAGGAGTTATGAAATGACCGTTTCGTTTGTCGCCAAGGCCTCGGTGTTGCTGCTGTTTCTGGGCAGTACGCTTTATGTGCATTTGCGTGGCAAGGCACGCTTGCCGGTATTGCGCCAGTTCGTCAATCACTCGGCGCTGTTCGCCCCCTATAACGCCTTGATGTACCTGTTCTCCGGCGTGCCTTCGAAGCCTTACCTGGATCGCAGTAGATTCCCCGAGCTGGATGTGCTCAAGGACAACTGGCAAGTCATTCGCGACGAGGCCATGCATTTGTTCGACGAGGGTTACATTCGTGCCGCCGAGAAGAATAACGACGCCGGTTTCGGCTCGTTCTTCAAGAAGGGGTGGAAGCGTTTCTACCTCAAGTGGTACGACAAACCGCTGCCGTCGGCCGAGTTGCTCTGCCCCAGGACGGTCGAGCTGGTCAGCCGGATTCCCAACGTCCGGGGTGCGATGTTTGCCCTGTTGCCCGGTGGCAGCCATCTGAATCCCCATCGAGACCCCTTCGCCGGTTCGTTGCGTTATCACCTGGGGCTGTCCACGCCCAATTCCGATGACTGCCGGATCTTCGTCGACGGTCAGATCTACGCCTGGCGCGACGGCGAAGACGTCATGTTCGATGAAACCTATGTGCACTGGGTCAAGAACGAAACCCCACAGACCCGTGTAATCCTGTTCTGCGATGTCGAGCGGCCCCTGAAAAACCGGCTGATGACCCGCCTCAACCGCAGCATCAGCGCGTTTCTCGGCCGCGCCACCGCGCCGCAGAACCTGGAGGATGAACACGTCGGCGGCATCAACCGGGCCTATGCCTGGAGCAAGACGTTCAGTGACGGCATCAGCGGCCGGGTCAAACAGTTCAAACGCAAGCATCCCAAGGCCTACCGGGTGATGCGGCCGGTGTTGGCGGTGGCGGTGCTGACGGCGCTTGGCTATTGGTTGTTCGTTTAAATATTGCGTAGTCCATCGAGTGCTGGTTATAGTCAGCGCTCTTCGGGTTTTCGAACCCACCCTTCAAGAGATCGGCTCATGCCTGCATCCCCTGTCATCGCGGTCGTGGTTCCAGCGTTCAACGCTGGCGTCGTGCCGTGTGGGAATCAGCAGCCTGTGCAGATCGGTCAATACCCCCCACCTGTCAGTAGCTCATCGGTGTACGCCGTCGTATCACCGCCGGGTGTTGGCATTCAGGGCTGATCGGCAACGGTTGCCATCCCCTGTGCCCGCCTGAAAAAAACTACTGGACTTCAGCTTCGGCTGAGTTGGCTTTTTGCCTGACTACAGGTGGTATCCATGTTTTCCCTTTCCAAAAACGCCTTATTGGCGGCGGCTTCCACGAGCCTGTTCGTTTTGCTGTGGAGCAGCGGGGCGATTTTTTCCAAGCTGGGCCTGGCCCACGCTTCCCCCTTCGCCTTTTTGCTGATCCGTTTTGCCATCGCGCTGTTCGCGTTGATGCTGTTGATCCCCGTGCTCAAGTTCAAGCTGCCCAAGACCGGCAAGCCGATGCTGTACGCGGTGACCACCGGGCTGGTGCTGCTGGGCGCCTATCAGATTTTTTATCTGCTGGCGCTGCAAATGAGTGTCACGCCCGGGGTCATGGCCACCCTGATGGGCGTGCAACCGATCCTGACCGTGGTGCTCATGGAACGTCAGCGTTCCTGGTCGCGGATGTTCGGCCTGGTGCTGGGCCTGGTCGGGTTGGTCATGGTGGTGTACCAGGGCATCGGCCTGGCCGGCATGTCCCTGACAGGGATGGTGTGCGGGTTGCTGGCACTGGTGAGCATGACGGCCGGTTCCATCATGCAGAAGCGCATCACCGACAACCCACTGGGCACGCTGCCGGTGCAGTACCTGGCCGGGTTGGTGTTGTGCGCGGCGTTCGTGCCGTTCCAGCCGTTTCACTTCGAATACAGCACGGGGTTCTTCGTGCCGGTGTTGTGGATGGGGCTGGTGGTGTCGGTGCTGGCGACGTTGCTGCTGTACCGTTTGATTGCCCGTGGCAACCTGGTCAATGTCACCAGCCTGTTCTACCTGGTGCCGGCGGTGACGGCGATCATGGACTACCTGGTGTTCGGCAACCGGCTGGCGTTGTTGAGCTTGCTGGGCATGGCGCTGATCATCGTGGGGTTGGTGTTTGTGTTTCGTAAGAGCCGCTAGCCTTTAGCTGTTCGCTGGTTGTACCACCGCCATCGCGAGCGAGCTCGCTCCCACAGGGTTATGCGCAGCCCTCTGTGGGAGCGAGCTTGCTCGCGATGGCCTATTCAGCCACACCGATGAACTACCGGGCAGGCGCTTCAGCCGGTTTCACCACCCCAGGTTTCAACACCAGCCACAACGCCGCCGCAATCAACACCCCGCCATACAAATGCGCCATCCCCAACGGCTCATCCAGCAGCAACGCCCCCCACAACACGCCGAACGGCGGGATCAGGAACGTCACGGTCATGGATTTGACCGGGCCGATGGAACTGAGCAAGCGGAAGTAAAGAATATACGCCAGGGCCGTGCACACCAGGCCCAGGCCCAGCAGTGACAACCAGACGCTCCAGCCACCCCAGCTGGCCGGCGGCTGGCTGATGACGCTGTAACCAAACAGCGGCAGCAAGAACACCGTGGCACCGAACATGCTGCCCAGGGCCGAGAGGCGGCTGTCCAGGCCTCCTTGGTGATCGAGCCAGCGCCGTGTGAGGAAACCGGCAAAGCCGTAGCAGGTCGTGGCCAGCAGGCAGGCGAGGGCGCCCATCAACAGTTGCAGGTCGAAGGCCACCGGGCCGGCGCGGGTCAGGATGCCAACGCCGAGCAGCCCCAGGAAGACGCCGCTGACCTTGGCCAGGGTCAATTGTTCGCTGAAGAACAAGCCGCCGATCAACACCCCCATCAATGGCGTGGTGGCATTGAAAATCGCCGAATAACCGGCCGGGAGCACCTGGGCCGCCAGCGAATAAAAGGTAGCCGGAATGCCCGAGTTGATCAGGCCCAGCACCATCACGACTTTGAGCTTGCCGCGAAAATTCCAGTCGACGCGCATCAGGGCCAGGATCGCCAGCAGCCCGACGAAGGCGATGGACACACGAAAGAATGCAGTGGGGAGGGTGCCAATGACGGGGGCGATGATGCGCATGAACAGGAAGCTGGCCCCCCAGATGGCGGCCAATGACAGTAAACGCAGGATATCGACGAGGTTCACGAGCCACTCCTTCCTTGATGGGGTGGCAAGTGTCGCCGCCCTGCATAGCGATGGCAATGGTTGCGTTGGCGCGTGATTGGCCTCTAAGCTCAGTCGCCAATAACAAGCATGACCCGCCGAGGTTTACCCTATGCCGCAGCCATGGCCCGCTCTCGAAATCGCCCGTTCGATCCTCGACGGCTTCGACGATTACCGTGAGCATTTCCGGCAGATCACCGACGGCGCTCGCGCCCGGTTCGAGCAGGCCCTGTGGCTGGAGGCCCAAGCGGCATCGGCGGCGCGGATCAATTTGTATGAAGAAAAAGTCTTCGAAACCGTCGCCAGGCTGCACAAGGCCTTCGATGACGAAACGCTGATGGATGTGGGCTGCTGGCCGCTGGTCAAAAGCGCCTACATCAGCCTGATCGACCTGCGCTTCGACGATGAACTGTCGGAAACCTGGTACAACTCGATCTTCTGCGGGCTGTTCAGCCACGATCTGATCAGCGATGGCACCATGTTCATCCACACCACTCGGCCCAGCCTGCGCCGGGCCCGTGCCGCCCAGACCCGCACCTACAAGCCCCAGGGGCAGTTGGACCGGATGCTGGCGAGCGTGTTCGCCGACTACCGGTTCAGCGAGGACTACGGCGACCTGCCAGGCGACCTGCAACGCCTCGAAGCGCAGTTGCGCGAGAACCTGCCGGACTGGGTCTGCAAGGACCCGGAACTGACGGTGGAGTTGTTTTCCTCGGTGCTCTACCGCAACAAGGGCGCCTACCTGGTGGGCCGGATCTTCACCCGCGACGACCAATGGCCGCTGGTGATCCCGCTGCTGCACCGCGAGGGCCGGGGTATCCAGATCGATGCGCTGATCACCGACGAGGCGCAGGTGTCGATCATCTTCTCGTTCACCCGCTCGTACTTCATGGTGGACGTGCCGGTGCCGGCGGAATTCATCGGCTTTCTCAAGCGCATCCTGCCGGGCAAGCACATCGCCGAGTTGTACACCTCCATCGGCTTCTACAAGCATGGCAAGTCCGAGTTCTACCGGGCGCTGATCAACCACCTGGCGAACACCGACGACCAGTTCATCATGGCCCCCGGCGTGCGCGGGATGGTCATGAGCGTGTTCACCCTGCCGGGCTTCAACACGGTGTTCAAGATCATCAAGGACCGCTTCTCGCCGTCGAAAAACGTCGACCGGGCCACGGTGATCGAGAAGTACCGACTGGTGAAAAGCGTCGACAGGGTCGGGCGCATGGCCGATACCCAGGAGTTCGCCGATTTCCGCTTTCCCCTGAGCAAATTCGAGCCGGCCTGCCTGGAGGAACTGTTGGAAGTGGCGCCGTCCACGGTGTCGGTGGAAGGCGAGACGGTGCTGATCCGGCACTGCTGGACCGAACGCCGGATGACGCCCCTGAACCTCTACCTGGAAAACGCCAACCCGGACCAGGTGCGCGAGGCGCTGGAAGACTACGGTCTGGCGATCAAGCAGCTGGCGGCGGCCAATATCTTCCCCGGCGACATGCTGCTCAAGAACTTCGGCGTGACCCGCCACGGTCGGGTGGTGTTCTACGACTACGATGAAATCTGCTTCCTCACCGAAGCCAATTTCCGCCACATCCCCGAGCCCCGCACCCCGGAAGATGAAATGGCCTCCGAGCCCTGGTATTCCATCGGGCCGCTGGACGTGTTCCCCGAAGAATTCCCACCGTTCCTGTTCGCCGACGCCGGGCAGCGCAAGCTGTTCGACCAGTTGCACGGCGAGCTGTACAACGCCGACTACTGGAAAAGCCTGCAGGAGGCGATCCGGGCGGGGAAGGTGATCGATGTGTTCCCGTATCGGCGCAAGGACCTGGACAGTGAGTAACCCCTAACTCTGCGCAAAACCCTGTGGGAGCGAGCCTGCTCGCGATGGCGGTGGATCAGCCAGCATTAATGTCGACTGACACACCGCCATCGCGAGCAGGCTCGCTCCCACAAGGGAACCGCGGGGCAGACTGCCATGTGTCGGCGCCGCGCGCGCAAATCTGCGACAATCCGCCCCTGCATAAACCGACGACCCTTGCGTACCTGATGACTGACCAAGCCCCCGCTATCGACAAGCTGCTGAAAAACCTCGACCACGCCATGCTCGCCGACCGTCACCGGTTGCGGCGCCAACTGCTCGAGCTGCGCAAGAAGCCCGACGAGGCCAAGCTGGCCCAGTGGGTGACGCGCATGCAGGCGTCGTGCGACCAGGTGCTGGCGCGCAAGGCGAGCCTGCCGGTGATCCGCTATGACGACAATCTGCCGATCGCCGCCAAGCGCGACGAAATCAAGCAGGCATTGCTCAGGCACCAGGTGCTGATCATTGCCGGCGAGACTGGCTCGGGCAAAACCACGCAGTTGCCAAAGATCTGCCTGGAAATCGGTCGCGGCCAGCACGGTTTGATCGGCCACACCCAACCGCGCCGGATCGCCGCCCGCAGCGTCGCAAGCCGTGTCGCCGAAGAACTGGCCACGCCGTTGGGGGCGCTGGTGGGTTATCAGGTGCGCTTCGAGGACCAGAGCGACGCCAATACGCTGATCAAGCTGATGACCGACGGCATCCTGCTGGCCGAGACCCAGAATGACCGCTACCTCGAGCGCTACGACACGATCATCGTCGACGAAGCCCACGAACGCAGCCTGAACATCGACTTCCTGCTCGGCTACCTCAAGACCCTGCTGCCGCGTCGCCCGGACCTGAAAGTCATCATCACCTCGGCGACCATCGACCTGGAGCGCTTTTCCAAGCACTTCGACGACGCGCCCATCGTGGAAGTCTCGGGCCGCACCTTCCCGGTGGAGACCTGGTATCGCCCGCTGACCCTGGAGCAGGACGAGGAGGGCAACCGGGTCGAGGACGATTTGACCGTCGACCAGGCGATCCTCGCCACCCTCGATGGAATCGCCGCCTATGAACGCAGCGAGCGCCGCAGCCCTGGGGATGTGCTGGTGTTCCTGCCGGGTGAGCGGGAGATTCGCGACGCGGCGGAGATGCTGCGCAAGGCCCAGCTCAAGCACACCGAGATCCTGCCGCTGTATGCGCGGTTGTCGCCGGCCGAACAGCAGCGGATCTTCCAGTCCCACCCGGGCCGTCGCGTGGTGCTGGCGACCAACGTCGCCGAAACCTCGCTGACGGTGCCGGGCATTCGCTACGTGATCGACAGCGGTACCGCGCGCATCAGCCGCTACAGCTACCGGGCCAAGGTCCAGCGCTTGCCCATCGAGGCCATTTCCCAGGCCAGCGCCAACCAGCGCAAGGGGCGTTGCGGGCGGGTCGAGCCGGGGATTTGCGTGCGGTTGTACAGCGAGGAAGATTTTCTTGGGCGGCCGGAGTTCACCGATCCCGAGATCCTGCGCACCAACCTGGCGGCGGTGATCCTGCAGATGCTGCACCTGCGCCTCGGCGAGATCACCGATTTCCCGTTCATCGAGCCGCCGGACGGCAAGGCCATCAGCGACGGTTTCAACCTGCTGCAAGAGCTCTCGGCGGTAGACCGCAACAGTCAGCTGACCCCGCTCGGTCGGCAGTTGGCGCGCCTGCCGGTGGACCCGCGCATGGGCCGCATGCTGCTGGAAGCGGCGAAGCTGGGCAGCTTGCAGGAAGTGTTGATCGTCGCCAGCGCCATGTCGATCCAGGACCCGCGCGAACGTCCGCCAGAGCGTCAGCAGGCCGCCGACCAGGCCCACGCCCAGTGGAAGGACCCGGATTCGGACTTCGCCGGGCTGGTCAATCTGTGGCGCGGTTTCGAAGAGCAGCGCCAGGCCTTGACCGCCAGCCCGCTGCGCAACTGGTGTCGCAAGAACTTCCTCAATTACCTGCGCCTGCGCGAATGGCGTGACTCCCATCGCCAGTTGAGCCTGATCTGCCGCGACATGCAGTTGAGCCTCAATAAAGAATCGGCGGATTACCCGAAACTGCACAAAGCGGTGCTCTCGGGCCTGCTCAGTCAGATCGGCCAGAAAACCGAAGAGGGTGATTACCTCGGTGCTCGCCAGCGGCGGTTCTGGGTCCACCCCTCGTCGGGCCTGGGCAAGAAGCGGCCGCAGTGGCTGATGACCGCCGAGTTGGTGGAAACCACCAAGTTGTACGCGCGCATGGTGGCCAAGATCGAGCCGGACTGGATCGAACCGCTGGCTGGACACCTGATCAAGAAAAACCACTTCGAACCCCATTGGGAGAAGAAGCGCGGGCAAGTGGTGGCCTATGAGCAGATCACCTTGTTCGGGCTCATCGTCGTCGGTCGGCGGCCGGTGCACTACGGTCCGGTGGACCCGGTGGTGTCCCGTGAACTGTTCATCCGCGAGGCGCTGGTGCGCGGCGAGATCCAGTCCAAGGCCAAGTGCCTGGGCGCCAATACCCGCTTGCTGGAGCAACTCGACGAACTGGAAGCCAAGGCCCGTCGCCGCGACATCCTGGCGGACGAGGAAACCCTGTTCGCGTTCTACGATGCCCGTTTGCCGGCCGAGATCCACCAGACCGCGACGTTCGACAGCTGGTACCGGATCAACAGCCAGAAAGACCCGCAATTGCTGATCATGCGCGAGGAAGACGTGTTGGCCCGCGAGGCCAGCGAGGTCACCGCCACGCAGTACCCCGACACCTTGCGTGTCGGCGACCTGACGTTGCCGCTGAGCTACCACTTCGAGCCCAACCACCCCCGCGACGGCGTGACCTTGCGCGTGCCGGCGCCGTTGTTGCCGATGCTGCCGCCGGAGCGCCTGGAATGGCTGGTGCCAGGGATGATCGAGGCCAAGTGCATCGCCCTGGTGCGCAACCTGCCCAAGGCCCTGCGCAAGAACTTCGTGCCGGTGCCTGACTTCGTCAAGGCGGCGCTGCAACGCATCACTTTTGCCGAAGGTTCGTTGCCCCAAGCCCTGGGCCGTGAGCTGCTGCGCATGACCGGGGCGCGGGTCAGCGACGAAGCCTGGGCGGAAGCCGCGCAGCAGGTGGAAAGCCACTTGCGCATGAACCTGGAAATTGTCGACGGCCAGGGCAAGTTCCTCGGCGAGGGCCGCGACCTGGCCGAGCTGACAGCACGCTTTGCCGAGGCCAGCCAGGCGGCCTTGGCCGTGCCGCAAACGGCCAAGAGCCAGGCACCGGTGGAAGCGAAGGTCTTCGCACCGGTGGCCGAGAAAACCCAGCAGAAGATCGCCGGCCTGTCGATGACGGTCTATCCGGCACTGGTGGAAGAGGGTGGCGTGGTCAAGGAAGGGCGTTTCCCGACTCCGGCCGAAGCCGAATTCCAGCATCGCCGCGCCTTGCAGCGCTTGCTCATGCAGCAATTGGCCGAATCGGCCAAGTTCCTGCGTGGCAAGCTGCCGGGGCTGACGGAGCTGGGCCTGCTGTACCGCGACTTGGGCCGCATCGACGGCCTGGTGGAAGACATCCTGCTCGCCAGCCTCGACAGCTGTGTGCTCGAAGGTGAAGCGAGCCTGCCCCGCGACGGCGCCGCCCTGGCTGCCCTGGCCGAGCGCAAGCGCGGCGGCTGGACCGAACACGCCGAACGCCTGGCGAAGCTGATCCTGGACATCCTCAAGCTCTGGCATGGCCTGCAAAAACGCTTCAAGGGCAAGATCGACCTGGCCCAGGCCGTGGCGCTGAACGACATCAAGCAGCAGCTCAGTCACCTGGTGTACCCGGGCTTCGTGCGGGAAACCCCGCATCAGTGGCTCAAGGAGTTGCCGCGCTACCTCAAGGCCATCGAGCAACGCTTCGAGAAGCTGGGCAGCCAGGTGCAGAAAGACCGGGTCTGGAGCGGCGAACTGTCGAACCTCTGGGCCCAATACCAGGCCCGCGCCAGCAAACACGCCCAGGAAGGCAAGCGCGACCCGCAACTGGAGTTGTACCGTTGGTGGCTGGAGGAATACCGAGTGTCACTGTTCGCCCAGCAACTGGGCACTAAGGTGCCGATTTCCGACAAGCGCCTGGGCAAGCAGTGGGGGTTGGTGGAGGGTTGATCAAATCCAGATGACACCATGACCCCCTGTGGGAGCGAGCTTGCTCGCGATAGCGGTGAATCAGTCAACATCAATGCAGGCTGAACCACCGCTATCGCGAGCAAGCTCGCTCCCACAGGTTTTGTGTCGTCAGTAAGGGAGAATGGGCCAAACCCCAGCGTTTATGGCAAACTTCGCGCCTATAAATGCCGGTTCCGTGGTTTTGAGCTTCAAGGCCACGGGCGGATCCGGAATAAAGCGATGCCAGGGCTGCTTCCCCGGATGGGAAAAGTCCCTTTGTGTATTGGTACGTCGGTGCCAATACTTTCTGCCTGAACAGATCAGAGACACGACCCATGCATAACGTCGTCATCAGCGGCACCGGCCTGTACACCCCGGCCAACAGCATCTCCAACGAAGAGCTGGTGCAATCTTTCAATACCTATGTCGCGCAATTCAACGCCGACAACGCCGATGCCATCGAGCGGGGTGAAGTCGAGGCATTGACCGAATCGAGCGCCGCGTTCATCGAAAAGGCCTCGGGCATCAAGAGCCGCTTTGTCATGGACAAGGACGGCATTCTCGATCCGCAACGCATGACCCCTCGCCTGCCCGAGCGCTCCAATGACGAGTGGTCAGTGCTCTGCGAAATGGCCGTCGGGGCTGCGAAGCAGGCCCTGGAGCGCGCTGGCCGCACGGCCGCCGATATCGACGGCGTGATCGTCGCCTGTTCCAACCTGCAGCGTGCCTACCCGGCCATCGCCATCGAAGTCCAGGAAGCCCTGGGCATCGAAGGTTTCGGTTTCGACATGAACGTGGCCTGTTCCTCGGCGACCTTCGGTATCCAGGCCGCGGCCAACAGTGTGCAACTGGGTCAGGCCCGGGCGATCCTGATGGTCAACCCGGAAGTGTGCACCGGCCACTTGAATTTCCGCGACCGCGATAGCCACTTCATCTTCGGCGACGCGGCCACTGCCGTGATCATCGAGCGGGCGGACCTGGCGACCTCGCCGTATCAGTTCGACGTGGTCAGCACCAAGCTGCTCACCAAGTTCTCCAATAACATCCGCAACAACTTCGGTTTCCTCAACCGCGCCGCGGAAGAGGGGATCGGCAGCCGCGACAAACTGTTCGTCCAGGAAGGCCGCAAGGTGTTCCGCGACGTTTGCCCGATGGTGGCCGAACTGATCGGTACCCATCTGGAAGAAAACCAACTGAACGTTGGCGACGTGAAACGCTTCTGGCTGCACCAGGCCAACTTGAGCATGAACCACCTGATCGTGCGCAAACTGCTGGGGCGCGAAGCCACCGAAGCGGAAGCTCCCGTGATCCTCGACCGCTACGCCAACACCAGTTCGGCCGGTTCGGTGATTGCATTCCACAAATACCAGGATGACCTGCCCAGCGGCTCGGTCGCCGTCCTCAGCTCGTTCGGTGCCGGGTATTCGATTGGCAGCGTGATTTTGCGTAAGCACTGATGACTGGCAATGGGATGTATTGTGGCGAGGGGATTTATCCCCGCTGGGCTGCGTAGCAGCCCCAAAGCAGGCAATGAATACATCCTGCTGCACCGCAATGGCAGATATCAGGGTCGCTTCGCAACCCAGCGGGGATAAATCCCCTCGCCACAGAAAAATCATCAGTCCTTCCAGGCAATGGGATGTTGAATGACGGTCACCGACGACACCCTCCTGCTCCAACGCCTCCTGGCCGGTGAACAGCAGGCCTACAGGGAACTGGTCAGCGCCTACCAGAGCCCGATGCGTGCCGTGGCCTATGCCATCGTCGGCAGTCGCCATGTCGACGAAGTCGTGCAGGACGCCTGGCTGTCCGTGGTGCGCAATCTCAGTGGTTTCCAGGGGCGTTCCAGCCTCAAGACCTGGCTGTTGACCATCACGGCGAACGCCGCCAAGGGCCGCTACAAGCAGAATCGGCGGGAAGTGCTGCTCGATGACCTCCCGGCCCCCCACGGCACCCTCGGCGATGACCGTTTCGCCGCTGACGGCCATTGGCTGCTGGCGCCGTTCGCCTGGCACCAGGACACGCCCGAAGCGCTGCTCACGATGAGTGAATTGCGTGATTGCCTGGAGCACACGTTGCTCAGCCTGTCGGAACTGCAAGGCAGCGTGCTGACCCTGCGGGAACAGCAGGACCTGGAGCTGGACGAAATCTGTAACCTGTTGGGTATTTCACTCTCCAATGTACGTGTGCTGTTGCACCGTGCCCGACTGAAGGTCTTCGCGACTGTTGAACATTTCGAGGAAACCGGCGAATGCTGACCTGCAAGGAACAAGTGGCGCGCTCCAGCGATTATCTCGATGGACAATTGAGCTTTCGTGAACGCCTGATGGTGCGTCATCACTTGATGTTCTGCCCCAATTGCCGACGTTTCATCCGTCAGATGCGCCTGATGCAGGCGACCCTCAAAAAACTGCCGCAACCACCGATTCCCGACCTGGATCACCTCGCCGAGAAACTCGCCGCCGAGCGTCGCAAAAACATCCGCTGACACCTGACACATCACCCCCTCCCTTTGTGGGAGCGAGCTTGCTCGCGATGGCGGCGCATCAGGCAACAAATCTGTCACTGATATGCCGCCATCGCGAGCAAGCTCGCTCCCACATGGGGGCTTGCCGTTGCGCTGGATATTCCCATTCGAAGTAAAAAGTTCCGCTGTCATAAAATCTTTATGTGATAGCAACTCGCCTGACACAACCGGTCGCCAACATCCCCTCCCAACACCAGCGGGCCCAGTTCCGCGTGTTTTCTAACGCATAGACTACCAACAGGGGAATTCTTCGATGATCCGTAAGCACTTCGCAGGTGTTGCCGCCAGCGCACTGGCAATGGCAGTAACCGCCCAGGCTTTCGCCGGCACCGTCACCACCGATGGCGCCGATATCGTGGTCAAAACCAAGGGCGGCCTCGAGGTCGCTACCACGGACAAAGAGTTCAGCTTCAAGCTCGGCGGTCGTTTGCAGGCTGACTACAGCCAGTTTGATGGGATCTACACCGACAACGGCAAATCGGCCGACGCCGCTTACTTCCGTCGCGCTTTCCTGGAGTTGTCCGGCGTGCTGTACACGGATTGGGCCTACACCATCAACTACGACATGTCCCACAACACCGGCGACTCCGACAACGGCTACTTCGACGAAGCGTCCCTGGCCTACAACGGCTTCAAGCCGGTGTCGATCAAGGTCGGTCGTTTCGACCCCGACTTCGGTCTGGAAAAAGCCACCAGCTCCAAGTGGGTGACCGCGCCTGAGCGTAACGCCGCCTACGACCTGATCGACTGGGCCAACAGCCATCAGAACGGCCTGGGCATCCAGGCGTCCAGCACCTTCGCCGATTCGTTCTATGCTTCGGCCGGTGTATTCAGCAAGGACACCGACGACACCGACGGCGACAGCGTCAAGCAAGTCAACGGTCGCTTCGTCTTCGCTCCGATGCACGAAGCTGGCAACGTGTTGCACTTCGGTCTGAACGTGGCCTCCCGTGATGTGTCCGACACGGTGTTCGATGCACGTTATCGTTCCCGCCTGGGCATGCGTGGCGTTGAAACCCTCGGCGGCAACGACGCCGGCCCTAACGGCAACCGTCCGGTACTGGGCGGCGCCAACAACTCGCCGGCCGGCTCCTACGACCGCGACACCGCGTTCGGCCTGGAAGCCGCGTGGGCCATGGGTCCGGCGTCGATCCAGGGTGAGTACATCACCCGCAAGACCAAGGCTGATGCCGACGGCTTCGAAGACATCAAGGGCCACGGCTTCTATGTCCAGGGCGCCTACACCCTCACCGGTGAGTCCCGCGGCTATAAAGTCGGCAAGTTCGACGCCATCAAGCCTCAGAACAAGTCCATCGGTGCCTGGGAAGTGTTCTACCGCTTCGACAGCATGACCGTCGAAGACGACAACATCACCACCGCCAGCGCCACCCGTGACGTCGGCGATGCCGAAGCCAAGGTGCACAACCTGGGCGTGAACTGGTACGCCAACGAAGCGGTGAAAATCACCGGTGCCTACATCAAGGCCAAGACCGACAAGGTCACCAATGTCAATGGCGATGATGATGGCGACGGTTTCGTCGTCCGTGCCCAGTACGTGTTCTGAATCGCGCTGACTTGATACAGAGCGTTTTCTTCATCCGTTAATGCTCCTTTTCAACCCCGCCCCTGGCGGGGTTTTTTTATGTGCGCTCGGTCAGGATCGGCGATACTCGTTCCATCCGTCGTCTGGCTCTCGAGGAATCGCATGCCGCTTCACGTCTTGGACAGCCTGTCCGCCATCGCGCCGCACGAGTGGGACGCGTTGGTGCCCGCCAACCAGCCTTTCCTGCGCCACGCCTTCCTTGGCACCCTGGAAGACAGCGCCAGCCTGGGGCCGCAATCCGGTTGGCAAGCCGAGCATTTGTTGCACATTGAAAACGGTCAGCTGTTGGCGGCCTTGCCCAGTTACCGCAAGTGGCATTCCTACGGTGAATACGTGTTCGACCACGGCTGGGCCGACGCTTGCGCCCGCGCCGGCATCGACTATTACCCGAAGCTGTTGACGGCGGTACCGTTCAGTCCGGTCAGTGGTCCGCGACTGTTGGCGGCGCGGGTGGAGGACGGTCTGGAGTTGCTGGGCAGCGTGCCCGGATACTTGGAAATCGAAGGGCTTTCCAGTGCCCACATCAACTTCACCGATGCCTTCACTGACACGGCACTTGCCGGGCAAGAAGGCTGGCTACAGCGGATCGGTTGCCAGTATCACTGGCAAAATCGCGGTTATCGCGACTTCCAGGATTTTCTCGACGCCCTCAGTTCCCGCAAGCGCAAGCAGATGCGCAAGGAACGCGAACAAGTGGCGGGGCAGGGCATCGCGTTCGAATGGCTCGAAGGTCATCAGTTGGACGAGGCACAGTGGGATTTTGTCTACGCCTGTTACGCCAACACCTACGCGATACGACGGCAGGCGCCCTACTTGACCCGGACATTCTTCAGCCTCTTGGCCGAACGCATGCCCGAGGCCATCCGTGTGGTGCTGGCCAAGCAAGGTTCACGGCCGGTGGCGATGGCGTTCAGCCTGGTGGGCGGCGACAGCTTCTATGGACGGTACTGGGGCTGCCTGGCGGAGTTCGACCGGTTGCACTTCGAGACCTGTTTCTATCAAGGCATGGACTATGCGATTGCCCATGGCTTGCAGCGCTTCGATGCCGGCGCCCAGGGCGAGCACAAATTGATTCGGGGGTTCGAGCCGGTGATTACCCGGTCGTGGCATTACTTGCGGCATCCGGGGTTGAAAGCGGCGGTGGCGGATTTTCTCGTGCGCGAGCAGGAGGGGGTGCTGGCGTACGCCGAAGAGGCCAGGGCGGCACTGCCGTATCGGCAGGGCTGATATCCCAGGATTGGCACCGAACCCTGTGGCGAGGGGATTTATCCCCGCTGGACTGCGAAGCAGTCCTAGAACCAGATCACTCGGTTGTGTCAGGCTCGAATGAGTTAACTGTATTGGGGCTGCTTCGCAGCCCAGCGGGGATAAATCCCCTCGCCACAGTAAGGTAAGCCAGTCAGGTCCTTATCCATAGGGCCTGACCCATCCCCTCCGCTCAGTCGATCCCCACGAACCCGCCCGTCTGATGCTGCCACAGCCGCGCATACAACCCACCGTGGGCCAGCAATTCGGCATGGCTGCCGGTTTCGGCGATGCGGCCATTTTCCAGCACCACCAATCGGTCCATCCGGGCGATGGTGGAGAGGCGGTGGGCGATGGCGATCACGGTCTTGCCTTGCATCAGGGTCTCGAGGCTTTCCTGGATCGCCGCCTCGACTTCCGAGTCCAGCGCTGACGTCGCTTCGTCCATGATCAGAATCGGCGCGTCCTTGAGCAGCACTCGCGCGATAGCGATGCGCTGGCGCTGGCCGCCGGACAATTTCACTCCGCGCTCACCCACATGGGCATCGAAGCCGGTGCGGCCTTCGGCGTCCGACAGCAATGGGATGAATTCATCGGCCCGGGCCTTGTGCACGGCTTCCCAGAGTTGCGCATCGGTGGCGTCGGGTTTGCCGTAGAGCAGGTTTTCGCGAATCGAGCGATGCAGCAGCGAGGTGTCCTGGGTGATCATGCCGATGCGCTCGCGCAGGCTTTCCTGGCCGACTTCGGCGATGTCCTGGCCGTCGATGAGGATGCGCCCGCCTTGCACGTCATAGAGGCGCAGCAGCAGGTTCACCAAGGTGGATTTACCCGCGCCGGACGGGCCGATCAGGCCGATTTTCTCACCGGGCTCGATGGTCAGGTTGAGGTCGCCGATGACCCCGCTTTTCTTGCCATAGTGGAAATCCACATGCTCGAAACGCACCTCGCCGCGAGCCACCGCCAGGGGCTTGGCCTGGTCGCGGTCGGTGACGCTGACCGGCTGGGCGATGGTCTGCAGGCCGTCCTGGACCATGCCGATGTTTTCGAAGATGCCGTTGACCACCCACATGATCCAACCGGACATGTTGACGATGCGGATCACCAGCCCGGTCGCCAGGGCAATGGCGCCCACGCTGATCAGCGACTGGGTCCAGAGCCACAGTGCCAGCGCGGTGGTGCCGACGATCAGCAGTCCGTTCATGCTGGTGATGACCACGTCCATGCTGGTCACCACGCGGCCGGCCAACTGGGCTTTTTCGGTCTGCTCCTGGATGGCTTCGCGGGCGTATTGCTGTTCGAAATTGGTATGGGCGAACAGCTTCAGGGTGGTGATGTTGGTGTAGCCGTCGACGATCCGCCCCATGAGTTTGGAGCGGGCATCGGACGACACCACCGAGCGCTCCTTGACCCGTGGCACGAAATAGCAGAGTGCGCCGATGTAGGCGGCAATCCACATCAGCAGCGGGATCATCAGGCGCCAGTCGGCTTCGGCGAACAGCACCAGGGAACTGACGGCATAGATCAGTACGTGCCACAGGGCATCCACCGCCTGGACCGCCGAGTCGCGCAGGGAGTTGCCGGTCTGCATGATGCGCTGGGCGATGCGCCCGGCGAAATCGTTCTGGAAGAAATTCAGGCTCTGCTTGAGCACGTAGCTGTGGTTCTGCCAGCGGATCAGGCTGGTCATGCCGGGGCTCAGGGTCTGGTGCACCAGCAGGTCGTGCAGGGCCACGAAGATCGGCCGGAAAACCAGCGCCACCACGGCCATCCAGGCCAGCTCCAGGCCATGGACCTTGAAGAAGTCCACGTTGGGCGTGCCTTGGGTCAGGTCGATGATGCGGCTAAGGTAGCTGAACAGCGCCACTTCGATCAGCGCGCCGATCAGGCCAACCACCAGCAGCACGACGAAGCTGGGCCAGACCTGTTTCAGGTAATAGGTGTAGAAGGGCAGGACGCGGTTCGGCGGGGCCGAACTCGGGGCGTCGCGGAAGATATCGATCAGTGTTTCGAAGCGGCGAAAAACCATCTGTAAATGCCCTGGCAGGGGCTCTCCTTTTGCTGATGGGCGATGCGGGATGACCGCGCCGCCCAGGCTAGCCGTGTGCCGCTTCAGTCGATGCGCTTGGCCGACTTGATGAGCACAGGGTCGATCGGCACGTTTTGCATGCCTTGCTTGGTGGTGGTCTGGGAGTTGACGATGATGTCCACCACGTCCATGCCCTTGACCACCTTGGCGAACACTGCATAGCCGGCGTCACGGCCCGGATCGAGGAAGGCGTTGTCGGCCACGTTGATGAAGAACTGGCTGGTGGCCGAGTCCGGGTTGGACGTGCGCGCCATCGACAAGGTGCCGCGAACGTTGTGCAGGCCATTGCTGGCTTCGTTCTTGATCGGTGCCTTGGTGTCTTTCTGTTGCATCTGTGTGGTGAAGCCGCCGCCCTGGGCCATGAAGCCCGGGATCACGCGGTGGAAAATCGTGTTGTTGTAGAAACCACTGTCCACGTACTCGAGGAAGTTCTTGGTACTGATGGGGGCCTTGACCGGGTCCAGTTCGATTTCGATCTGGCCGTTGGTGGTGTCCAGCAATACATGGGGGGCCTTGGCGGGAGTCGCAGCCATCAGGTTGGCGGCAAACAGTACGGTGCTGGCGGCAAGGGCGATTTTTTTCAGCATGGGGTCAGAGATCCTGAGTGGTGGAATCGGTTGCGGTCAAAAAGTCGAGCAGGGTTTGGTTGAAGCGTTCGGGTTGATCCAGCGGGGTAGCGTGCCGTGAATCGGCGATGACCACCAGATGCGCATTGGGCAGCCGCTTTACATAGGCTTCTTTCAGCGCCACCGGGGTGTAGTCGTGGTCGGCGCAGATGACGAGGGTTGGACAGGCGACCTGTGAAAGTCGTTCCTGAACGCCCCACCCCACGATTGCATCGAAGCTGGCGAGATAAGCACGTTTGTCGTTCTTTGCCCAGCGCCGGGCCATTTCCAGGCGTAACTCGGTTTGCTCGGGCTTGGGAAACAACTTGGCGCCCAGGGCCTTGCCGATGGTTTCCAGGCTGAGGATGCGCATCAGGCTCCAGCGTTTGAACCATTGCCAGCAGTCGTCGGGCGTGCGGACCTTGACCTCCGGCGCGCTGTTGACGATGCACAGGCTCCTGATCCGTTCGGGCTCATCCACCGCCAATTGGAAACAGATCATGCCGCCCATGGACCAGCCCACCAAATGCACCGGGCCCAGGTCCAGGTGATCGATCAGGGCGCTCAGGTCGGCGCTGAAACCTTTGATGCTGTAGCGCTCGCGGGGTTTGTCGGAACGGCCGTGCCCGCGCACATCCATCACGATCAGGCGGTAGCGGGCGGACAATGCCGGGATCTGCTTTTCCCAGTCGCGGGTGCTGGAGCCCAGCCCATGGACCAGCACCAGGGGCGTGCCGTGGCCGTATTCCTCGTAGTGCAGGTCGCATCCTTCGTGTGCAAAATAGGCCATCGGCGAAATCCTTGTCAGGCTTGTTCAGGGGCGGCGAACGGCGCATCCAGCGGCGCGGTGTCGAAGGTGCGCAGCAATTCGATCAGGATTTGCGTGGCCGGGCCCAGGGGTTTTTCCTTGTTCGAGAAAAGATAGAAGGTCGAGTTGCGGCTGCCTCCCTGTTCCAAGGGTAGACGCTTGAGCACGCCTTCCTTGAGTTCCCGTTCGATCATGTGCCGGGGCAGCCAGGCGAAGCCCAGGCCGCTGCCGACAAAACTCGCGGCGGTGGCCAGGCTGCCCACGGTCCAGCGCTGCTCGGCACCGAGCCAGCCGACGTCGCGAGGCTGCTGGCGGCCGGAGTCGCGGATGACCACTTGCAACTGGCTTTCCAGGTCCTGGAAGTTCAGCTCGCGATTGAGGCGGTGCAGGGCATGCTCGGGATGGGCCACCGCGATGAACTCCACGTCGCTCAACTCCGCCCCCAGGTAACCGGGAATGCTGAAGCCGCTGATGGCCAGGTCGGCCACGCCTTCGAGCAGCACTTCTTCGACACCCGACAACACTTCTTCGCGCAGCCGCACCCGGCAGCCACGGCTTTGCGGCATGAACGCGGTCAAGGCGCGAACGAGGCGGGCGTTGGGGTAGGCCGCGTCGACCACCAGGCGCACTTCCGCTTCCCAGCCCTGTTCCATGTGGTGGGCCAGGTCTTCCAGTTGGCTGGCCTGTTTCACCAGTTGCCGCGAGCGGCGCAGCAGCACCCCGCCGGCTTCGGTCAGCACGGCCTTGCGTCCGTCGATGCGCAACAACGGCACGCCGAGCTGATCCTGCATGCGGGCTACCGTGTAGCTCACGGATGACTGGGAGCGATGCAGCACTTCGGCGGCCTGGGCGAAACCGCCGTGGTCGACCACCGCCTGCAGGGTGCGCCATTGATCCAGGGTCACGCGGGGCGCTTTCATATCGGGCTCCTCTTGTCCTAAGCTGGCGGTCCCTTGGTGGAGACTGCCGAATGAAGAAAATCTGTTGTGTGGTGCTGGCCTTGCTGCCACTGACTGCGTTTGCCTACCCGATCGATGTGGAAAAACACCTCAACGGCCTGAGTATCGACTACACCGCCTATGACACCGATGCCGACATCGGCTCTATCCAGGTCAACAATTACGGCAGCACCGACGCGGCCTGCACCGTGGTGTTCAACAACGGTCCCGAGGCACCGCGCACCCGCAAGATCGAAGTCGCCGCCGGCAAGTTCAAGAACGCCACGGCCAAGTTCAACCGCAACATCATCAAGCTGCGCATCAAGTTGACCTGTCAGCCTAAATAGTCCCGCAGCGAGCAGGTGATCGTACCTGCTCCGCTTATAAACGAAAATATCGATGTATTACAGCAGTTATTTGCGCTTTTTCATCGATATGCTCACGTTTAACCTTCACTCCATCGACTGACAACATTCTCAGATGGAGCCTACAAGCCATGTCCCGCGTTCTGATCATCGAAAGCAGTGCCCGCCAGCAAGACTCGGTTTCCCGTCAACTGACCCAGACCTTCATCAGCCAGTGGAAAGCTGCGCACCCGGCCGACGACATCACCGTTCGCGACCTGGCCATCAACCCGGTGCCGCATCTGGATGCCAATCTGCTGGGTGGCTGGATGAAGCCTGTCGAGCAGCGCAACGACATTGAAAACGCCTCGCTGGAACGTTCGAACCAACTGACCGATGAGTTGCTGGCCGCCGACGTCCTGGTGATGGCTGCACCGATGTACAACTTCGCCATTCCCAGCACTTTGAAGGCCTGGCTCGACCATGTGCTGCGTGCCGGCGTGACGTTCAAGTACACCCCCACCGGCCCCCAGGGCCTGCTGGCCGACAAGCGCGCCTTCGTGCTCACCGCCCGGGGCGGCATTCACGCCGGTGGCAGCACCGACCATCAGGAACCCTACCTGCGCCAAGTCATGGGCTTCATCGGCATCCACGACGTGACCTTCATCCATGCCGAAGGCATGAACCTGGGCGGCGATTTCCAGGAGAAGGGCCTGAATCAGGCCAACGCCAAATTGTCCCAGGTCGCCTGATCCGTTAATCCTCGGGTAATCGCCAGGTGGTCTAGTGACCTGGCGCTTCCCTTCAAACCGTTTTGCGCATCGAACCTCCCTTTGCACTTATTGCTCCTGAGTGCATCAGCCCGATTGAACGCTTTAGCGAGATCGGGCTTTTTTTTGCCTGCGATTCCAAGGCCTGCCATACAACCCTGTGGGAGCGAGCTTGCTCGCGATGGCGGTGCATCATAGACATAGCGGCTGACTGACACCCCGCTATCGCGAGCAAGCTCGCTCCCACAGGGCTCATTGCCTGGACTGGCGACCGCGGTTAGCGGCAGCCGGCAAAAACCGCTATCTTCGCCGCCATCCGAAACGAGGGGCGATATGGGCTATCTACTTTTTGTGACATTGATCCAGGCATTTTCCTTCAGCCTGATCGGCGAGTACCTGGCTGGGCATGTGGACAGTTACTTCGCTGTACTGGTACGGGTCCTGTTGGCCGGGCTGGTGTTCATCCCGCTGACCCGCTGGCGTCAGGTCGAACCGTCGTTCATGCGCGGCATGCTGTTGATCGGTGCCTTGCAGTTCGGCGTGACCTACGTCTGTCTGTACCTGAGCTTCCGAGTATTGACGGTGCCCGAGGTGCTGCTGTTCACCATCCTTACGCCTTTACACGTGACCTTGATCGAAGACGCGCTGAACCGCCGCTTCAATCCCTGGGCGTTGATCGCGGCGCTGGTGGCCGTGGCCGGCGCGGCGGTGATTCGCTACGACCGGATCAACCCGGATTTCTTCATGGGCTTCTTGCTGCTGCAACTGGCCAACTTCACCTACGCGGCCGGGCAGGTGCTCTACAAACACCTGGTGGCCCGTCACCCGAGCGACCTGCCGCACTACCGCCGTTTCGGCTATTTCTATCTCGGTGCGTTGATGGTGGCGTTACCGGCATTCCTGCTGTTCGGCAAGGCCAATTTCTGGCCAGAAGCGCCGTTGCAATGGGGCGTGCTGGTGTTCCTCGGCCTGGTTTCCACCGCGCTGGGGTTGTACTGGTGGAACAAAGGCGCCTGCCTGGTCAACGGCGGGACGCTGGCGGTGATGAACAACCTGCACGTGCCGGTGGGGCTGCTGATGAACCTGCTCATCTGGAACCAGCACGAGGCCTTGGGGCGGTTGCTGCTGGGTGGGGCGGTGATATTGACGGCGGTGTGGATCAGTCGGTTGGGGATCCGCCAACCTCAGCCTGCACACTGAAACCCTTTGTGGGAGCGAGCTTGCTCGCGATGGCGGAGTGTCAGTCAGCAACTATGTTTCTGATACACCGTCATCGCGAGCAAGCTCGCTCCCACAGGGGGTCTGTGGTGGTTTCAGATCACCTGCTTCTGCGGCTCCGACATTGAGCTCGCCCCCAACACCGCCGGCAACAATCCCGAGCGCAAGTCCATGCCGCTAGGCTGCTGGTACAGGTTCAATCCGAACTCCGGCATCACCGCCAGCAGGTAATCGAAAATATCCCCCTGGATGCGTTCGTAGTCGGTCCATGCAGTGGTGCGAGTGAAGCAGTAGATTTCCAGCGGGATACCCTGGGCGGTGGTCTGCATCTGCCGGACCATGCAGGTCATGTTCGGCTGGATCTCCGGGTGACTCTTCAAATAGGCCAGGGCGTAGGCGCGGAAGGTGCCCAGGTTGGTCATCCGCCGACGGTTGGCCGACATCGCCGCCACGTTGCCCTGGGCCTCGTTCCAGGCCTTGAGCTCGGCCTGCTTGCGGCCGATGTAGTCGGTCAGCAGGCGCACCTGGGTCAGGCGCTGTTCTTCCTCGTCATGCAGGAAGCGCACGCCGCTGGCGTCAATGAACAGGCTGCGCTTGATCCGTCGCCCGCCGGACTGCTGCATGCCGCGCCAGTTCTTGAACGACTCGGACATCAGCCGCCAGGTCGGGATCGAGACGATGGTCTTGTCGAAAATTGACACCCGTGAGAGGGCCTTAAAATGGACATTCGAAAATATTTAAAAACAATCACTTACAGACAATCGCACCTGTCCATCTTTTTCCAGAAAAATGGACAGGGCAGGCAAGATCTCAACATTGATAGGGGAGAGCTGTGGTGTCTGGCAAACCACGTCTCTGGAGTAAATCCTGACCTTGCTGGCCCTTTCAGATCTACCTCGCTCCTGCCGCCTGAAAGCGTGAATTTTGGCACCAGCCTGGTGGGGCTGCTGATTCCCAATGCAAGATTCTCAGTTAGCTAATTGCCCAGTTGATGCATACGCCGCACCAGCCTTAATCTTTAAGCGTCTGATGCCACAACCGACGCAACGTAGATTCAGGCACCCCTAGATGTTTCGCTGCCTCACTCTGACTGAGCCCTTTCGCCTTCAGCTCTTGCACGGCCAACCATTTTCTCTTGGCTTCCAACACTCTAGACGGATCCATAACTTGTGGTTCGGTTGGCAGAAGAGTGTCCGCTAGCCCTAGGGATTCAGCCTCAGCCAGCGCAGCCAGGAGAGCTTCCCGCACTGTGCACTTCTCATGGGAGGCAGCAGCGAGTGCCAGCAAAGTAATTGGCTCTACTTTCAGCGCTGAGGCAAGTCGGGCACTCATTTCGATGGTCGCTGAGCTTCTACCGAGCTCTAGCTCGCTCACGTGGGCTTGTGTTAACGAGCCCGCGAGTTTTGCTTGAGACAAGCCTTTCCGAGTGCGAAGCAGTTGAACTACTGCTGCATAAGATTTCCGCAGCGACATTTCACTATCCCAATAAAAAGAGACGGTATGTCGTATTTGCCTACCGCCACACAAACAGATATATTTGTCGTCGTGGCGGTATTACGCCTCAGCCGCTAATTATTGAATATTGACAGAGAGGGGTTGGGCCGTGGATGGGATCATCGAAGACGGTCTGTTGGGCGATCCCGGTGTCAGCCTGATGGGTTCTGAGCACGGTCTTGAGGCAGCGATGCATGCAGCCAGAAAGCGCTACAAATGGATGCCCCTATGCGTCGTCGAGGAGTGGATCGTCCTAGATGCCATCGTCACCGACGAAGAGCGAGCCAAAGTAGCCGCCGCAGGCTGCCAACCAATGTTTATGTTTGCCCACAAGGTCGTGAATGACGAGCAGAGACGTTTCGAACCTGGCCACTGGGTCAGGTCGAGTATGGGCACTGCGTTCAACGCCGGCTTTCTGTTCGAAACTCGGAATAGCGTCTATGTGCTGCTCGGGCCGGGTCATCGCAAATCAGCAACCATCAAAGAGATCTTCTCTCTATTTTGAATTAACCAACCGGGCTGCTTTGCGTCCGCAGAAAACTGAGGCACCTGATGTTCAGAACCGAAGACTCAGACGCTATTGGCGTTCCGGGATTGTTTGGCGAAGGCTTGATGCACTGGCAGGGCGTGTCACGGGTGCTCAGATCGCACTGGTATCACCTGACCGTTCGAATCAGCGAGCAGGGTCGAAGCACTGAGTTCACGCGAATGATCGAAGGTGAGCGCAGACTGCAGCAAATGCTTGTGCAGCAAAATGCAGGGGAAGTGATAGTCGACGTGCAAGTGGTCACCCCCCCTTGGATGAATAACTGCGATGGCTGGGGTATGGAACGCGTCGTTAAGGTGACTGTTGGTGATGATAATTGCGACTTTGAGGTCAGCCTGATCGAGGTGGACAGTGGAGCTGTTTACCACAACTCACACCGACCAGGTTTTCAAATTCAGTCACTGCAGAACTGCCGGCCAATTTTTCTCGAAACCATGATTCGATCAGCCTGAAATTTTCCAAGAATCCCCCACGATACCAGCGCGTCTGGTCGCGTGTGCAATTCTTGATAACTCCATACAGACCGCAACCGGAGCCCACAATGCTCGACACCCTAGATGTGAATTTCCACGGAAAACGCCATACAGATTTCGATCTCAAGCGAATCATTAAAGCCCAAGAACAAGGCTTTGACGTACCAGTGACCGCTTACCTTTGTGGAGTTTCTATCCGGGCGCGCGCAGGCATCGGTGTGGTGTTTGGCCACAAGCGTAAAGACCAGTATGGGCGTTTTGAAGATGGTCACCTGATCAGGACTTCTGACGTGTTGAAGGTCGAACGCGAGGGGAGGTTCTGGGTAATGACGACCGAGAATAGCCGTTATGTCTTAGCGACATTTCAGCGCCAAAATGGCCGCGCCAGCTTGCGTGATTTTTTGCGTACTACCAAGGGGCAGTACCATCCGACCCCTCGGATCTTGCAGTGATATTTCAACGGGAGGGCGGGGATCTCTCGGCCTACTGTTGTGAGTTTGAGATCAAGGTGACGGTGGTGGTGTTGCGTCGAGCCGCAAGGTCTGACTGACTTACCTCGGTTGGCGAGCCGCTTCGCGCGGGCACGCTGTCGTAAACCCATCCGCGCCCCACCGTTTCTCGGCCCTACGGGCATACTTCCTTCACGCTTCGGCTGTGCCAGCCTGCGCGCTCCGCTCGCGCCGGTTAACCAGCTCTTTTCGAGGTTTGGTGCCGGAACAGCTTATAAAATTTAAATATTGATACTTCTGCTTCATTCAAGTGTCTATTCTATGGTGAATTGATAGTACCAATTGTTTAGGAAGCTCCATGTCGAAACTTGCCGAATTCCGCCAGCTTGAAAAACACCTCGCCGAGCAGCTCCAAGCACTCGAAGCCCTCAAGGGCGACGCAGGCCTTAAGAAAGAAATCGAATTCGAAACGAAGCTGCGTGATTTGCTCGCAAAATACGGCTACAGCCTTAAGGATGTGATCAATCTGCTAGATCCACAAGCAGGTCGTCGCGCTCCAGCCGTCGATTCCAAAGCCGGCAGCCGCAAACCTCGCCAGATGAAGGTTTATGAAAATCCGCACACTGGCGAAGTCGTCGAAACCAAGGGCGGTAACCACAAGACGCTTAAAGATTGGAAAGCGAAGCATGGCGCCGCGACTGTTGAGTCCTGGCTGAGCAAGTGATTTTGGTTTGAGTACAAGAGGGCCCTTAAAGGGCCTTCTTACGTCCCATATGAGAGATGCGGGTGAATTGCCTCATACGAATGACATGATAGCGTTAACTTAGTGTCTTTCTTCCCGCACGACAGCGAGAAGAGCCTGCAACGGGTGCAAAATCGTCACACCATCCTTTCGTTTAACTTGGCTACGGCAAGAATACCCATCCGCCAACAGGCGCCCCGAACGGTTGAATTTTTCTACCAGCGGGCTCCAAGACTGACCGTAAATAATGTCAGAAGTCTTCGCGTTCTGTGTCTCATGTCCATACGTGCCAGACATGCCGCAGCATCCGCTGGCTTGAACGTTCAGTTTCAGCCCCATTCGCTCATAGACTTGCTGCCAAAGGCCGATACTGCTCGGCTCATTTGTCTTTTCAGTACAGTGGGGAAGGAAGTAATACGGGGCGGCGTCTTTGACAAATTGAGCCTGTGGAAGCGCACCGGCGAGCCACTCCTGAGGTAATAATACGGTGGGTGCTTTATCGCCGCCCAGTGTCTTCGAATATTCCTGGCGATACACAAGCGTCATCGCGGGATCGAGTCCTACAAGCGGTATTTCGTAGCGCTGAAGCTGACCAAGAGCTTCGCTGTTGTAATGAGCTGCTTTTTCAAACGCTTTTACAAAACCTTGCACCTGAAGAGGTTTCCCATTGGGCGCGAAGGGGGCAATGTAAACCCGGTAGCCAAGCCTTGAGACCAGTTCGATCCAATCCGATAGCACAGGGGTTTCGAAGTAACGGGTAAAAGCATCCTGGACGAGGATTACGCTGCGAGCGCGCTGTTCATTCTCCAGTGTCAATAGAAGTTCAGGGGTGGCGATTTCAACACCCCATCGACGGCATACAGCGTCAAAGTCCGTCATGCTGAGCAAAGGGCTATCGACCATTCCGGCCACATGCTCAAGGATCAGCCGGACGGGGCTAGCACCCATGACGAAGTTGTACAGACGCGGGAAGCGTGCGATGTAGGGAATCGTGTATTCCAGCGAGCCGATCAGGTAGTCCTTCAGCGGGCGCAGATAGCGGCTGTGATACAGCTCTAGAAACCGTGAGCGGAACTCGGGCACATTGACCTTGACTGGGCATTGCCCTGCGCAGGATTTACACGCCAGGCAGCCAGCCATTGCCTCGTAGACTTCGTGGGAAAAGTCTTGCTGGCCCATCTTTTGGGCGACTGTGTTCACGGCTCGTCTTGCGATGCCTGCGACATTGCTGGTTGATCGTATTTGATTACCGGCAGCCACTGCATCAATACCGTGCTGGCCCTGCAGCCTCAGCCATTCGCGAATCAGCGAGGCACGTCCTTTAGGTGAATGCACCCGATTGCGCGTGCCCTTCCAGGACGGACACATGGCGTCGTCAGGATCGAAGTTATAGCACGCGCCGTTCCCGTTGCAGTGCAATGCGGTGTCGTAGCTGCGCCAAATCCTTTCATCAATGGTGCGGTCGAGCTCACCGCGTAACGTTACTTCGTCAACGCGTGTCAGCCGCGTGTCAGGCCGTGTTTTCGGTGTTGCGATTTTACCGGGGTTGAGCTGATTCCAAGGGTCGAACGCCGCTTTCAACTCCTGCAGGGCCGGGTAAAGTTCGCCAAAGTAATCGGGCACGTATTGGGATCGCAATCCCTTACCATGCTCGCCCCACAGCAAGCCGCCGTGCTTTTGAGTTAAGGCTGCAACCGCGTCGGAAATGGGACGGATCAGGGCTGCCTGGACGGGGTCTTTCATGTCGAGAATCGGTCGTACATGGAGTACACCAGCGTCGACATGGCCGAACATGCCGTACTGCAATTCATAGCTGTCCAGCAGCGCGCGGAACTCTTGAATGAAGTCAGCAAGATTTTCCGGCGGTACAGCGGTGTCCTCAACGAAGGGCTGCGGCCTGGCTTCACCCTTGACGTTGCCCAACAACCCAACCGCGCGTTTACGCATCGCATAGACGCGCTTGAGTGCATCGGCGCCAATGGCGAGCGTGTGGCCCAGCCGCACCACGGACGTATCGCGCTGCAGGTGCAAGACGAAGTCATGAACGCTTTGCTGGACGGCGACTTCGTCGTCGCCACTGAACTCAATGAGATTGATGCCCAAGGTCGGTGTGCTTGGATCTTCTGGGAAGTATTCGGCGACGCCGTGCCAGACAATGTCCTTCATCGCCAGCATCAGGACTTTTGAGTCCACGGTCTCAATCGATAATGGCCTGAGTAGCATCAACGCCTTTGCATCACGCAACGCGTCCATAAAGCCTGCATAACGGACGTTGACCAGGATCGAATATTTCGGGATCGGCAAGACGTTGAGTTTGGCTTCAACAATGAAACCCAGCGATCCTTCGGAGCCGCACAGCACACTGTTGAGGTTGAGCCGGCCACCCTGCTCGCGAAGGTGCGCCAGGTCATAGCCGGTGAGGCAACGGTTCAATTTCGGAAAGGTACGTTCAATCAGATCGGCCTGATTATCTGCAATGCCTACAGCGCATCGATAAACCTCACCGATCCGATCCTGACGCGCAGTTTCCTGCGCCAGAGTGCTTTTACCCACCACGCCGCTGTGGAGTAATTCACCGCCAAGCAACACCGTAGAAAGCTCCAGCACGTGGTCACGGGTTTTGCCGTAGGTGCAACTTCCCTGTCCACTGGCGTCAGTGTTGATCATGCCGCCAATCGTTGCCCGGTTGGAAGTGGACAATTCCGGCGCGAAGAACAGTCCGTAGGGTTTAAGCGCGGCATTTAACTGATCTTTTACCACGCCAGTTTGAACGCGCACCCAGCGCTCTTCAGCATTGATTTCAAGAATGCTGTTCAAGTGACGTGACAGGTCGACGACGATGCCATCGGTCAGCGACTGGCCATTGGTTCCCGTTCCGCCCCCTCGTGGTGTCAAGACAACAGCCCGATGCTCGGGATCAGCCGCCAAGGTCGCGAGAATTTCTACGTCCTTAGCATCTACGGGGAATACGGCAGCTTGAGGTAGACGCTGATAAATCGAGTTGTCTGTTGCAAGCACAATCCGCTGACCATAGCTGTGGGCGATATCTCCCCGGAAGCCCGCTATAGTGAGCTGCTTAAGAAATTCGTCGTAATTTACACTTTGATTTTTGGACGGAGGCAACCGGGCGATCATGATAAAAACTCCAACCGGCATGCGGCTTATCTGGCTGACTAACTTGTTGGCGGTAGGGGAGGTGCGATGCCCGTGAGCATATTGGGACGATCAATTGACATCTAAGGGAGGCTTGATAACACCTCCCTTGCAATCGCCGACGAACCTCAGCGAATGCTCTCCCTGACTTTCTCTCTAAAACTATTCTCGATCCCATCTTGGATCTTGAGCTTGTCGGCAAGCGAAGGAACTAAGTGGCGGCTGATAACGATGATTCCGTCTTTGTCCCCCAAAATTGCGTCGCCCGGGTTGCACACTACATTGCCGCACGCGACAGGCGCCCCGACCTGTCCCGGGCCGTACTTGGATGGGCCGGCTGGATTCACAGCCCGCGCATAGGTAGGCAGCCCCATGACGCTCAGCTCCTCCACATCTCGAACTGCGCCGTCGATGACCACAGCTGCGACTTCGCGGGCAAGACAAACCTCACCCAGCAGATCACCAAAAACAGCACGGTTAGTTTCACCATTGCCATTAATCACAAGAACATCACCTGGCTTGGCATCGTCCAATGCCCTGTGGATGGCCAGGTTGTCACCTTCCCACGTGAGGATAGGTAATACCGTTCCGTAGAACGAGGCTTTTCCTGCAACATGGTGGATAGCGGAAGCCATCATTCCCATGCGCTGCAAAACATCGCCAATTAGCGCGACCGGGTAATGCGATATCTCTTTAATTTCATCAAGGGATGCGCGTTCCCAATCTTCGCTCACGGTGATGCTTTCATCAGATACATTGATAAACATGGTGACCTCGGGGTGGCTCGTTTGGAACGCTGTTAGTTGAACGTCTTGGAGACAGGTTTGTTGACTGGGTGCAGCGGCGCTTCACCGCGCAAGACTGCAGAAATTGCTTCTACAGCGCTCATTCCAACGCGCAGCAATGATTCATTGGTTTGTCCTGCAACGTGAGGCGTGACGAGTAGGTTGGGTAGGTCTGAAACAGGGAACGTGTTGCAACTGAACGGGGTAATCATGTCGGTGTTTTCCGCTGCCAGAACGTCGACGCCCGCCCCCCCCAGCTTGCCGCTGCGCAGGGCTTCAGCAACCGCCGCTTCATCGATCACGCCACCACGGCTGGTGTTGATCAGGATGGCGCCTGTTTTCATCTTCTCGATTTCAGTCCCGCCAATGAGGTTCTCAGTGCCCGCCTGCAGAGGCACGTGGAGGCTCACGACGTCTGCTTGGGACAGTAAGGTATCGAGGTCTACCAAACGTTTATCAAAGCTCGAGTCATAAGCGGGGTCAGTCGCCAGCACCTTCATGCCGAAAGCTTCAGCAACGGGCGCAACATGACGACCGATGTCGCCGAATCCGATCAAGCCCAAGGTGCGACCCTCAAGCTCAATGCCTGTGAGGGACAGTCGATCTGCCGCCCAAATGTTATTTCGAGTCTGATCCGTAGCCAGTTGGATCTTGCGGCTAATACCCAGCAGCAGAGCAAACACATGCTCCACAACACTTCTCCTGTTTGCGCCAGGCGTGTTAGTTACCCACACACCCAATTCGGATGCGGCTTTGTAGTCGACGTTGTCGTAACCCGCGCCGTGTCGAGCTACGATACGCAGCTTCGGGGAAGCAGCGAGCATCTCGGCAGAGATATGGCCACCGCGTAAAAATACGGCGTCTACGTGGTGCTGGATGTCTGCATAGGTAATCGCGTCTGCGCCATAGCCGAGTCGAACTTCGCCTAAAGCGGAAAGCGCTTGCAATACATCGGGATGGATGGGGCTTGTCACGTAAATCAAAGACATGATCGTCACCTTAGGAGAATTGGTGGGTGTTGGCGTCACCGCCAGCCGCCGGCGCATTTTTACGAACAGTCGAGATGACGATCAGTCCCAGAAGACCTGATGCGCACAGGATGAATGCGGGCGTGGATTGATTGCCGGTTGCGCCGATTAGCCAGGTAGCAAGGAATGGGCCTGACCCCCCGCCAATAACGGCACCTACGCTATGTCCGAATGCGACGCCGGTATGGCGAATGTGCATCGGGAAAAATTCCGGCATCACTGAGTAAGTACCCGCCTGGCAAAGGGCGTACGGAATCATGCCGAGAACAAGCCCAGCCATTGCCAGATTGACCGAGCCTTGCTGCATCAGCATGAAGGACGGTATCGACACTACGGCGTACGCAACGTAGGCATAGCGCAGGATGGATTTGCCGCCGCGATAAGAGCCGAGCTGGCCGGCGAGAGGAATCAAAAATGCGGCGAGGATCACGGCGATTAGAACGATGGTGGATGCTTCACCTTTCGAGTACCCCAGGATGGAGCTGAAGTAGGCCGCGATGAATACGGTGCCAATGTAGGTACCAATGTTCTGAACCATAGCGATCATGATCACCTTGGCCAAAGGCTTGCGATAGTCGCGAATCAACTCAGCGAAAGGCTGGCCTTTTTTGACTTCTGCATCGTTTTTCTTAGACGCGAACTCCGGGCTGTCTTCAATGCTCAGTCGCATATAGAGACCAATGATCCCGAGCGGCAGCGCCAGCAGGAATGGGATACGCCAGCCCCAAGAAAGCATCTCCGGATCGGTGAGGGTCGCCGCAGCAAGACCCGCAATTGCAGCAGCCAAGCCTTTACCGAACTGAGCAATCGAGGGCAGGAAGGAAATGTACAAGGCGCGGCGTTTAGGCGGAGCCCACTCGCGGATGTAGCTTGCAGCTCCACCGATTTCGCCACCAGCGGAGAAGCCCTGCAACATGCGCAGCACGACCAGAAGTATCGGCGCCCAGACACCAATCTGCGAATAGCCGGGCAGCAGGCCAATTAGCGTGGCCGCAGCCCCCATCAGGGTGATGCTGGCAATCAGGCTGAAGCGTCTGCCTACCTTGTCGCCGAGCCAGCCGAAAGCAATAGCGCCGAGCGGCCTCACCAAAAACGCGGAGCCGAACACCAGGAAAGTGTTCAGCAGGCCGGTCGTCGCATCATCTGAAGGAAAGAAAACCATGGCGAGGGTTGCAGCGACGTATCCGTAGACGCTGAAGTCGTAATACTCGACAAAGGTTCCGAATACAGCGGCCCTCGTGGCCTTCTTGGCTTTCCTCGTCTGATCCGTTTCTGCAACGGTCTGAACGACAGGCTCGGCCATAACGTTATTGTTGTTCATGGGCACCTCGAGTTATCGGACGTCGGCTCCATTCAAAAAATGGGACAGCGTCCAGCTTTTGTTTTATCTAGCTTCTAGAACGCCGGGGCGGTTGTCAACAACTTGGTGTGATTTGCCGTGGGCCAGCGTTAGACCCCAGAATGGAGGCCCGAACCTATCGATCTGACTTGTGATGCCTCAGTCAAACCGCTCTAGCACAACACCTTCCACAGCCGTCCCTGCGTCCAGCCATACCCGGATGATTCAGGTAATGGACGCACTTGTGAGGCGAGCCGGCGTCGAGTCTTGGGGGGTTCGAGAGCTGGCGGCAGAGCTTTCAGAGAGCCGAAGTACCGTTAATCGGATTCTTGTTTCCCTAGTTGAGATTGGTCTGGCTAGCGAAGTCGGGGTCGGTAAATACAGCATAGGGCCGAGAATTGACGTCCTTACTCAAACGCTCACCCATTCAAGCGTGCTTCTGGGCCGTGGCGGTGAGTCGCTCGGTGAACTCGCTGACGTCTCAAAGTGCACCGCGCTCATTTCTATCTACTGCCCGCGTAGTAACGGCTATTTCATCGCGGCCTGCAGCGAAGCCAAGGCAACGCTGACGTTCAGGCCTGAGCTGGGGGTGGTCTATCCACTCACATTTGGAGACATCGGACGCAAGTTTGCAGAATTTATCGGCGTTAACGCTTCAAGATTAAAAACGTCAGCCGGGGCAGGTGGTGATGACTGTATCCTCCCCGATCATGATGCCCTTGGCCTTATGTCGGAGTCGGAATTTCCCAGCGCTCTATCGATAGTTGTGAGCGAAATAGCAAGTGGGCTTATCGTGTCGGTCTCTTTTCACTCAGCTGGAAGTTCGGGCTCCAAGGGACTTCGTCATTTGGAAAAACACATCCAGCGCGTTATTGAAAAGATACAGGCTGGTATAGAGTCCAGGAGCATTGACACGCTTCAAGTTGTTAGTAATTTCGGCGCACAAGATGCCAAATCCACAGTCAGTCGTCTTGAACGACTTTTGTTGTTGGCCTGCGTTTTTCCGCAGGGTATAAAAAGCTCTGTCGGGTTGCACGATCAGCTCTTGTGCAATGCGGCCACGGCCAAGCGACTTATAGAGTCCGGGATTCAAGCCGGCCTAATCAGCGTGGTTGGAACTACCTTGTATCCAGGCCCAAGGCTCTATCAATGGGCTGCACGAGTTAATTCAGCTCATCGCGACCTCGCCGATATTACCCGGAAAATCCTGTCGTCTTTAGTCCAGGAAACCGGTGAGACGATAGCCCTCCTTTCGTACGATGAAACCACTCAAAAGGCTGAATTTCTTGATGTGATACAAGGTTGGAGGCCTATCCAATACAAGCTTCAAGTGAACGTAGATGTTCCTCTTTATGCAGGTGCCGCAGGCAAGGCTGTGTTGGCCTACTGTGACCAGCAATTGGTCGACTCGCTCAAACTTGAACGACTTACTCAGGCGACAATCACTTCTCGTAAATTGCTTAAAGAAGAGCTGAAAAACATCAAGGAACGCGGGTGGGCGACTGGTGAGGGCGAGCGAGTATTGGGGGCGTTTGGTTTGGCAGTCCCTTTTTTCGTTGACGGTAAAATCAGGGGCTCAATATCGGCGACGATTCCCCAGTATCGTAAAAGTGAGCGTGACTTACCGACGCTATCTACACTTATGCGTGAAGCTACTGAAAAAATAGAACGCCTTTTATCTCTAGGCATTAAATTCGAGTAATTATTCAGTCAGCCATAAATAGCTCTCTGCATAGCGTTAGGGCCAGCCCCCCCCAGCCTGAGTTCACCTTCAGAATGAACCCCTGCACCCATTCTCTAGTGTGATTCTGTAGAGATGTTCCTTTGAGTTCTCGTTCGAAATAGTAGTTTCGAGTGGTGAGTGTTGCTTCGCTAGCAATGATAAACTCTGAAGCGGTGGCGGGGATGCCTGTCGCCATTCCAAAAAAATACACATGGCTATTGTGGTAAATATTCTTCATTAATTGTCTTCCTTGTTATTTTTTGTGCTAGGAATAGACGCGGCAGATTAAAGTTTTTAGGCGAGCGGGAACCGCTCGTGCACTTTGTTTAGGTGGAGGCAGTATGGTTAGTAAAATTGGTTTGCCGGTAGAGCGCGCTAGCATTATGACCTAGCGTTGCAGGTCATAATGCTAATTTAGTGACTCATGTTATGAATTGAGTGGCTGTGCTGAAGGTATTGTGTGGATCAATAACGAACTTCTTAGGAGCACCTGCGTCGAACTCTCCGTAACCTTTGGGAGCATCGTCCAGGTTGATCACCTGCACCCCTACGACCTCGGCGATATTGATACGATCCCACATGATGGCTTGCATCAATTGGCGGTTGTACTTCATCACGGGAGTTTGTCCCGTGTGGAAGCTGTGGGACTTTGCCCAACCCAAACCGAAGCGAACACTCAAACTGCCCATCTTCGCTGCATCGTCCACTGCACCTGGATCTTCTGTGACGTACAGCCCAGGAATGCCGATCTTGCCTGCAACTCTAGTAATCTGCATCAAAGAGTTAAGGACAATCGCTGGAGCTTCTTGCTTTACCCCAGCATGGCCGTGCCCGCGCGCTTCAAAGCCTACCGCATCAACAGCGCAATCGACTTCAGGCTCGCCCAGCAAGGCCGCGATCTGCTCGTGCAGTGGGGTATCGGTGGAGAGGTCGGCGACTTCGAAACCAACTGCTTTGGCGTGAGCGAGGCGGACAGGGTTAACATCGCCAACGATGACTACGGACGCGCCCAGCAGCCTGGCCGATGCAGCGGCAGCCAATCCAACTGGCCCAGCCCCTGCGATGTAGACAGTGCTGCCAGGGCCAACACCAGCAGTCACGGCACCGTGATAACCGGTAGGCAGGATGTCGGAAAGGCATGTCAGGTCTCGGATCTTCTCCATCGCTTTTTCGCGGTCGGGAAGCTTTAGCAGGTTGAAGTCAGCGTATGGAACGAAGGCATACTCGGCTTGGCCACCTGTCCAGTCACCCATGTCCACGTAACCATATGCACCGCCCGGCCTGGCAGGATTCACGGTCAGACAGACCCCGGTGTGTTGCTCCTTGCAGGATCGGCAACGTCCACATGCAACGTTGAAAGGTACCGATACAAGGTCGCCGATCTGAAGGCGTTCAACGTCTTTCCCTTTTTCGATGACCTCGCCGGTAATTTCGTGACCCAGTACCAATCCTACCTGAGCTGTGGTGCGCCCGCGCACCATGTGCTGATCTGAGCCGCAGATATTGGTAGACACTACCTTCAGGATGACCCCGTGCTCGATCTTCTTTCCGCGAGGATCTTGCATTTTAGGATAGTCAATCGCCCTTACTTCAACCTGACCAGCGCCAAGATAAACAACACCACGATTACCACTCATAAAACAATCTCCGGTTGATTAAGCCATGCAGCCATTTGAAACACCTCAAGAGATAGAGGTGTCATTTGGCGGATCAGTTATGAACACTTTGACCCAGGTGTATCATCGACAAGCATTGCTTCAATGATCTGGTTTTGCAGCTCACCAAATGGCGCTCGTAGAGCAATATTGGATTCGCCACCAAGACTTTGACGGACGACAGGTTTCATGTGGCTGAATCGACGGAATCCGAAGATTCCATGATATTGCCCGATACCGGAAGCACCGACGCCACCTACAGGAATGTCTTCAGAGAAGGCATGTGTCATTACATCGTTCACCACAATGGCGCCAGATGTAGTTCGCTGTGTAACCTGGGTGACTTCGTCATCGTCAGTGCCGAAGTAGTAAAGTGCTAGTGGGCGGTCTTTACTGTTGATAATGTCAATCGCTGCCGTAAAGTTTTCGACGACCTGAATTGGAAGTAACGGGCCGAAGATTTCTTGTTGCATTACCTGCATGCTGCCGTCGACGTTGAGAAGTAATGTTGGTGGGTATTTTTTGCTACGCGTCCCGTCAAATGTCTCCAGAGCAGGGTTGATGGGGACAACAGTTGCTCCTTTGGCAAGGGCGTCATTAACGAGGTTGGCTTGTCGCGTATAAGCTGCCTGCGAAATCATGGATGTGTAATCTGAATTTCCGAGAAGACTTGGATACATATCTGTTGTGCTAGCCACGAGGGCTTCGACCAATTCATCTACTTGGGAACGTTCAACAAGAATATAGTCAGGGGCCAGGCAAATTTGACCGGCATTGAAGGCTTTGATTGCCATGATCCGCTTGGCAGCCACCGTTAGATCAGCGCTCTTAGAAATCACAACAGGGGATTTACCCCCCAATTCAAGTGTCACCGGTACAAGATTCTCTGCGGCAGCCTTGGAAATATGCTTGGCTACAGCAGTGCTGCCCGTGAACATAAGGTGGTCGAAGGGGAGTGCGCTGAACGCTGCGCCGACGCTTGCATCACCGCAGAAGACGGTGAATTCAGACTCGTCAAAATATTCTCGAACAAGTGATGCCAGTAGGGCAGATGTTCGAGGCGTAAGCTCTGAGGGTTTGAGCATCGCCCGGTTGCCGGCTGCGAGAGCTGCAGCTACTGGGCTGAGCGAAAGGATGATTGGGAAGTTCCATGGGCTTATAACGCCCACGACACCGAGAGGCTGATACTCAATGGCGGTTTTCACCCCCGGGAAGGGGTCGGCGATGTGTTCGGGCTTCATCCAGGAAACGAGATTATCCCGATTATGCTTGATCGCAAGCACAGTGACGCCGATATCCCCTAGAAGGCTTTGGTGTTTGCTCCGATGGCCAAAGTCCTCGCTGATGGCCTCGGCCAAAGCTTGGCTATTTTTAACAACCATTTCTACCAGACGATTGAGACGTTCAATTCGAACTTGGGCGGAGGGCAAGCCGTCAGCAACCTGGCTCTTCTGCATCCGCTCTAAAACCTGCGCCATCTTGCCGATTGTGACTGCGCTATGCTCGCTGATATTCATTTTTATGGTTACTCCTCAATCAGTAAAATTTTATCTTTTAAAGTTTCCAATGTGACTGACAGTGTCGTACATGAGCCAAAACCCAGATCTTTGTCTTTACTCGTTCCATTACTATGAAACGTCTTTCCGTATTCGTGCTCTGCGGTTATGTTGATCGAACCGTTTGCGTTGACTTCTCTAGTAACAATTGGTGCAAAATCATCGCTATGCCTGTTGCCAGGAGGCTCAGGGTTTATAATTGGCTGTTGTATGAACACAACCAACTACGACCCCGGCATTGAACTGCCAGTCGCGGTTGAAGTTTCAGTCGGTATCCGGCTTGACTATGTAATGGTTAAGCGACCGAAGCTTTTCCATAACACGTCAAAATTCGTCCGGGTATGTGTTGGTAATCGGATGCACTCGTTTACTCGTCATTGGACTTTTGATTGACGTCCCAGCGCTAATGAACGGTGCCTTGAGTAGTTCGTTCCTGATAAGTACACCGTCGGTGTAGAGTCCGTCGTAGTGGTTATTTGGAATGTCGAACCTCGACGCTTGGTACTCACAATCGAGCAAGGGGCCTCGCGAGGGGCACTTTCGGGTGGGCATTGAGTGCCGAATAATATTTTCCGTCTGCATCCCAGAGTTTCTCTGTTTCCAGCGTGCCCGGATCTAGGAATACTGGAAAATTGAATTCTCCATGTGCGAACACCTGACCGTTCGGGACTGCTGGAAAGGCAGTCGAAACTAGCCGGTTAACGGGGTGCTTTTGAGAGTTGAATTCTTTGGTTCTGAAACAGTGGGTTCTGTCACTGACCTGGCTGTATTTGATTCGACCGGCGTTGACCATCGCTTTTGAGAAGAACAGATAGTGGTCAGTGCAAAGTGGAGTGAGCTGGCGGGTAGACGCGTTACAGAAGAGGGGGCCGTGTAGTCCAGCTGGAACCTCGCAGGTTACCCCTAGATCGTGGCTCCAGAGCTCCAGATCAACCGGGCGATAGTTTTCCAGCTGCATGTGGTGGTTTGCGCAACGCAATGCAGAATTCATGGCTTGGGCCTCTTATGTTTATTGTAGGCATTCACACAATACGGATACTCACTCGCGACGTGTCAGAGGCCCCCAACGAACTCCAAATGGGCGCGTGGCCGCATGGACATCTGCAAATGCACTCCCCGATGGCACAGAGATATACCCAATCTGGTTGACGTGTCAACCACATCTCGTGGGGACTGTGCCTGGAGTGCTGGATGGTTCCGGCTAGCGGATGGACGTAGTGGGAGCATTCTACAAGGCGGGGTTGCTGCTAGGACAATGTTGTGTTTATTCACCGATCAGGGCCGAGACCCGCGAGATTCGCGTTGGACACGTTCCCATGCATACGACGGAGAAGGTCGAGTAGAGTCTCGATTTCCTTTTCAGATAATCCGGCCAAAAGCCTTCTCTCTCTCTCTAGGGCGATGGCAATGATTTTGTCGTGTAGCTGAAATCCTTTATCGGTAAGGCTTAGGGTCACGCTTCGACCATCGTTCGAATTCACCTTGGTAGCGATGTCTTCGGATTGGATCAAGGTCTTCAATGCACGGCTAACCGCTGCTTTATCTAGCCCGATGACTTGAGCAATCCGGTTGGCGGTAATGTCTTCTTCTACCGCAAGCATAGAGAGCATTCTCCACTCGATGATTCCAACGCCGAACTCTTTGCGGTAACAAGCCGACGCTCCGGCGGACATTTTGTTGTAGATAAAGCCTAGTAGACCAGGGACGTAGCGGTTCAGATCGAGACGTGGGGTGTGCATGTGAAGGCCATAGCTCCGAATGTGACGAAAGAGGTTTTTTACCATACCGCATTGCTTTCGCCTCTACGCGTTTAGCAGCAGATCGCGCCTGATTAACTCACAGGGTATGACGCCTTGAGCTTGGCCAAGACTCGATTTTCCGAGCTCGCATTCCTCCCGGTGAGCACCGATCATCCCCAAGTGATTCCATCTGGTTGACATATCAACTATATTGATTATTCTAAAGTCATGGCCTCACAGACCTAGGGCGGCCTCTAATACAAGAAGAATGGTGACAAACATGACCGTGAAATTTTTTCTCCTTTCTTCTCCCGGTAATTCCGTCAGATTTTTGATGGGTTAGGCCGGCCTGTCCACACTTAAGTCCAGGACACACATTCAGTACGAATCGACTTTCTCATCTGCTGCTTGAGTCACAATGATTACTGTATAAGGAGAATAAAATGTCAGTACAGATCGTCGAACCGGGAGTAGCCGCCCCTGCACCGACTCCGCAGTTCCCGCTGGATCAATGGTATGTGGCGGGGTTCTCGTGGGAGCTAAAAGATAAACCAATTGGCCGGACGTTTCTTAACAAGCCGATTGTGTTGTTTAGAACTCTTGAGGGCGATTTCTGCGCTCTCGAAAACCGTTGCTGTCATCGTGCTTTGCCTTTATCTGACGGCACGGTGGAGGAGGGAGGGATACGCTGCGGTTATCATGGCCTTCTATTTGATGGTGGCGGTCGTTGCATTGATATTCCTGGCCAAACAAAGATTCCAAGTAAGGCTATAGTTCCGGCTTATCATATCCGAGAGCAGGATCAGATTTTGTGGATATGGTTTGGTAGCAGAAGCGATAGCGAACCAAGTTTCGAGCCTCCGCAATATGATGTTCACAGCAGTGGTCGGTATTTGTTCGATGGCGATGTCTATCACTATGACGCGCCATGGCAGTTGGTTCACGATAACTTGATGGATTTGAGCCACTTGGGATACGTGCACTTACGGACTATCGGCGGTAACGCCAAAGTACACATGAACGCCGAAATGAAGGTCGAAGCAGGTGATGAGTGGGTTCGGGTAGTTCGTCATATGCCTGGATCAATCCCGCCGCCCACTTACACCGCAGCATTCCCATTTGACGGCATAGTCGACCGTTGGCAGGAGATTGAGTTCCACGTTAACCACCTGCGAATCTGGTCTGGGGCGGTAGATGCTGGAACTGACGATTTGAACGATCCAAATCGCGGCGGCTTTCACATGAAAGGTTTCCATGGGGTGACACCTGAGACGGAAACTACCTGCCATTATTTTTGGTCAGTTGGGACAAACCCAGTTTGTGACGCGGAAGAAAGTAAAAATAAAGTTATCGAGCAGTCGAAGATGACTTTTGACGAAGACAAGGTCGTCATCGAGTCTCAGTACAAAAATATGCTTCGATTCGGGGATAGGCCAATGATCGATATCCATATCGATGTTGGCCCGAATCGCGCTCGTAAAATTGTTGAAAAGCTCAAAGCATTTAGCTGAGCACCTAAGGTATACCGGCAATAAGTATAATCAGCTGGAGATTGTCATGTTTCTAAAAAATTCGTGGTATGTCGCTTGTACGCCTGATGAAATCGAAAACAAGCCTCTTGGCAGGAAGATTTGCGGCGAAAATATTGCCTTCTATCGTGGGAAGGAAGGGCAGGTTGCAGCTGTTGAAAACTTCTGCCCTCATCGTGGTGCCCCTCTTTCCCTAGGCTACGTGAAAGATGGAAATCTAGTATGCGGGTATCACGGACTCGTAATGGGCTGTGATGGTAAAACCGTTTCCATGCCTGGGCAGCGAGTACGCGGCTTCCCTTGCATCAAGTCCTATGCAGTCGTGGAGCGGTATGGATTCATTTGGGTATGGCCAGGTGAGAAGGAGCTCGCCGATACTGCTTTGATCCATCATCTGGAATGGGCAGAGAGCCCTGACTGGGCTTATGGTGGTGGTCTCTATCACATCAAATGTGACTACCGCTTGATGATTGACAACCTCATGGATTTGACCCATGAGACGTATGTTCACTCTTCTAGTATCGGTCAGAAAGAGATCGACGAGTCGCTGCCTATTACTACCGTAAACGGCGAAGAAGTGATCACCGCACGCCATATGGAAAACATTATGGCCCCGCCTTTCTGGCAGATGGCTTTGCGGGGTAACGATCTCGCAGATGACGTGCCTGTTGATCGCTGGCAGATCTGCCGTTTCACGCCTCCAAGTCATGTCATGATCGAAGTTGGGGTTGCTCACGCCGGTAATGGCGGCTATGACGCTCCAGATCGCTTGAAAGCCTCCAGCATTGTTGTCGACTTCATAACGCCCGAAACTGAGACGTCCCATTGGTACTTCTGGGGGATGGCGCGGAAATTTAAGCCTAACGACTTGGCGTTGACGGATACGATCCGGGAGGGCCAAGGGAAGATTTTTAGTGAAGACCTCGACATGCTCGAACAGCAGCAGAGCAATTTATTGACTTACCCTGAGCGCGGCCTTCTTAAGCTGAACATTGACTCCGGTGGCGTGCAATCTCGACGCGTGCTTGAACGGCTGCTCGCAGATGAGCACCAGTTGATTGCGAAAACAAGTTCATTCGCTTAATAAAGAAGCTGACGAATAATAAAAGTAAGATTGCTTCTGGGGTAGTAGTTACTGCCCCTGAGATCGGAGGTGCATTATGCTAGCGGTGCAAATTAAATCGATTATTCGTGAGGCCCGCGATGTTGTTAGTTTGGAACTTGTGGAAGCTGATGGTTCAGAGCTTCCTAAATTTGAGGCCGGGTCTCATATAGATGTTCACCTTCCCAATGGGCTAATTCGGCAGTATTCGCTTTGCAATGCTCCTAATGAGCGTAATCGGTACCTGATAGGTGTACTGCTGGATCCAAAATCACGCGGCGGCTCGAAAGCAGTACATGAGTTGATTGAAGGTTCCGAAATTACAATCGGTGAACCTCGTAACTTTTTTCCTCTTGAAGAATCAAAAGGGCGGTCGCTGCTTTTCGCCGGTGGTATCGGCATTACTCCTATTCTCTGTATGGCGGAAAGCCTGCACATGTCGGATGCAAATTTTGAGCTGCATTATTGCTCGCGCTCGAGGGAGCAAGCGGCATTTGTGCGCAGGATTGAAGATAGTCCTTTTGCAGGTAATGCCAGCTTCCACTTTGATGATGAAAAGTCAGCAGACATTGTGGGGTTGTTGAGTTCTCCTCAAGCTGAGGATCATCTCTATGTCTGCGGGCCATCCGGCTTCATGGACTTTGTACTCAAAACAGCGGAGGCTCAAGGCTGGCCACAGCATCGGTTACATCGAGAGTATTTCAGCGCTGAACCCAAAGCTGGTGCTGAAAATAGCTCTTTTGAGGTACAGATTGCTAGTACCGGACAGGTAGTCACTGTCGGTTCTGAAACTTCAGTTGCTGAGGCATTGATCGCCGTTGGTCTTGACATTCCGTTGTCCTGCGAGCGAGGTATCTGCGGTACTTGTGTAACTGGCATTCTGGAGGGGATTCCAGAACACAGGGATATGTATCTCACTGAAGATGAACAGCAGGCCAATAACATATTCACCCCCTGCTGCTCGCGCGCTAAGTCTACTCGCTTAGTCCTGGATATCTAGGTATTTCCTGTAATAAAAGTCTGATTGATTATGGTGTGGTTTTGACTTTTCAATTAGTTTGTGACCCAATTTGCTGAAGCGCCAGTTCGATATCCTGGAACCCAACAAGGTTTGGGTAACCGATATCACGTACATTCGTACGTACGAAGGCAGGTTGTATTTGGCGGTGGTACTGGATTTGTTTTCTCGGCAGGTCGTTGGCCGGTCAATGAGGTCACAGATGACCAGTGATTTGGCTATTGATGCGTTGTTGATGGCGGTTTTTGAAGGCGTAAACCGAAGCAAGAGGTGATGGTTCATTCCGACTAAGGCAGCCAGTACAGCAGCTCCGATTGGCGAAGCTTTTTGAATGCAAACAATTTAATTGCCAGCATGAGTCGCCGAGGCAACTGTCAGGACAACTCCGTTGCCGAGAGCCTTTCCCAGCTTCTGAAACGGGAACGGATCAAGCGAAAAATCTACACCACTCGGGAAGATGCTCGGAGTGATGTGTTCAATCACATCGAGATGTTCTACAACGTAGAGCGCCGCCATGGTTCAACAATCAGCTGACACCTGTAGAGTTTGAGAAGCGTTACGCAATGAGCTTGCAAGGTGCCTAGAGAATCCGGGGCGATTCAACATGGCGACAGAAAGAATCATCGACACTGGATTCGCTTATCTGGCCCGTAATATCCGGCGCAGACGTTGTTAAGCCTGAGCGCAGCAGTGTTTGTCGCCGGCCATTATTGACCCGACAAGACCGAGGCTGCCTCAAATCAACCCTGCGCAGATGCGCTGTCGGTGGTATAAAAGCATTTGGAAAAGGTGGAACGGAGGTCGCCAAACTTTAACAAATACGCACAGAGCTGCTGTCTATGGCTACCAGGTGCAAGCTGGCTGTTTTGGGTCTACGCCATCCAGTCGTTCGATTGTTGATCCATTATTCCAGCGCGCTAGGGGAGCGCCAGTGAAGTGCTGTCCTTGAAGGATATTCACGTCCGTACTTCCGACCCGTAATAGCTTTGCAGGCGGTAGATACCTACTAGGCATTTAGTAAATCGAGTATCTGCTTGTGCAGAGCAGGATCGCCGCAAGCGACAATCTGTCCCCCATTTTGAGCTGTTCCCCCCGACCAGTTAGAAACGACACCACCCGCCCCCTCAACGATGGGTATCAGCGCTTGTATGTCATAGGGCTGGAGTGCTGCTTCCACTATTACATCTACAAATCCTGCCGCAAGCATGCAGTACGCATAGCAATCACCGCCGTATCTCAACAGCCGGACACGCTGTGCTACCCCTTCAAAAGCTGCTTTCTGCTTGGGTGTAGTAAACATATCTGGTGTGGTGCACATCAACGTCGCAGAAGACAACTCGGCGCATTTGCGGGTCAGTATAGGTTTTCCATTACAGAAGCTTCCGAGTGGTGAACCGGTGAAGCGTTCGCCGGTAAAGGGCTGATTCATGAGTCCTATTACCGGTACAGCGCCGTCATTCAAGGCTATAAGAGTTCCCCAGAGCGGTAAGCCTGTGATGAAAGCACGGGTGCCGTCAATTGGGTCAAGTACCCACTTGAAACGAGATGATCCAAGCTGCTCCCCAGCCTCTTCCCCCAAGATTCCATGCTTTGGATAAGCCATCGTGATCAGTTGGCGCATGGCTGTCTCCGCTGCCATGTCAGCCACCGTCACAGGGTCGAATAGCGCACTATCGCCCTTATCCGTCACCCCCAGGGTTTGACGAAAATAGGGCATGATAACGGCGGCCGCCTCATCCGCCAGCCGTTCCGAAAAGTCGAGATATTCGTTTAGTTGACTACCAGAAGGCACTGTCATGTGTTTTCCTTTTGTTGTATCGTTGGCAAAAAAGCGGTTAGGTTGACACTTTCGCCGTAAACGTGCTCTTAAAATACCATGCCTTTCCTTCTGGCCGACTCGGCTCACGTCTTAAAATTGCCAGTTAGCCTGAGTTGCTCACTTGCTTGAATATTGAGCGTTTCGCTCGCTTGACGAGAGTTCAATGTTTGGGTCGATAACGATTCTGTGACGTCGCGAATCGTGGCTACGCTTCGGCTAACCTCTTCTGCGACGCGACTCTGCTGTTCTGCAGCGCTAGCAATTTGCAGATTCATGTTCTTGATAATGCTCACTGCACTATCGATTTCCCGGAAGGACTTCGCTGCAAGGCCGACTTGTTCGACACCATCGGCAGCTCTGGCGGTGCCATTACGCATCGCAGCAACAACCCCGATGGTTCGGTGCTGCACCTCCTCGATAACTTCCCTTATTTCCTCGATTGAATCCCGGGTATGCCTTGCTAAATTACGGACTTCGTCAGCGACCACTGCAAAACCACGTCCGCTTTCCCCGGCCCTAGCGGCTTCAATAGCTGCGTTAAGAGCAAGAAGGTTTGTTTGTTCAGCGATTGAATGGATTACCCGCAATACCGACCCGATTCGATCACTTTTTTGTGCAAGGCTTTCGACATGGTCTCTAGCGTCAGCAAATTCCTGGGACAATCCTTGTATGGCATTTGTCGTCAGCAAGATCACGTCTAATCCATTGCGCGTCGCCCCGTCGGCTTCTCGCGCTGCTTGCGCCGCCGATGCAGCGTTTTGCGCTACGTCTAGTGCGGAAGAACTGAGTTCTTGCGAAGCCGTTGCCACAAGATCGACTTCATGAAATTGCTGCTGCATATCTGAGTGTATTTTATTCGCTACATGAGCAGAGTGGTCTGCAGTTTGGCTGGCTTCGCTCGCGACGCGCTGGATGTCTGCTATCAGAGGCTGAAGAATGTCTAGAAAACGGTTGAACCAGCTAGACAGTTCTCCCAGCTCGTCCTGGCGGTTATAATGCAAGCGTTTGGTCAAATCGCCGCCTCCGCCTGCTATGTCTTTGAGCATCGAAGCCACGCCCAGAATAGGACGAGTTACCCCTCGTGCTGTCGACCAGACCAAAATCAATCCAGCCAAAGCCGCGAGAAGACCAAATACCAATTCGGATTTCGCATTGTCGGAGCTTTTTACGTCCAGTTCCTGCTGAAGGGCGATGGCCGGGGCGAGAACTTTTGTTTCGGGAGCGCTGAGTAAAATGCCCCAAAAGGCCGAGTCAGGTATGGGCTGCATTGGAATTAAAGAGGTGAGCGTGCCTTGGCGGGATTCAACAAGCCGATCTCCATGTTTTAGCTTTGTCAGTAAGGTTTGACTGTTCTTATCGTCGGTCTCTTCCAGGTTTTGCCCGAGCTTGCTTGCGTCTGCGCTATAGCCCGCCAGCAGTCCCGTAGGCGTCAGGATACTAATCGAACCAGCACCCTCGTAAAGTGACTTATTGGCGATTTCAACAATCTCTTGCAGCTTCCCTAGGCTGATATCCATTCCTGCTACGCCAATGACTTTACCGTTTTCCATTATTGGAAATGAGAGCGTGGTAATCAACGTACGTTGTCCTGATGCATCGTCGAAATATGGTGATAACAGACAAGGTTTTGCTGTTGCCTTGGGACAGTCGTACCACGTGCTGAAAGGACTGCCGTCCAGTCCTGGAGTTTGATCGGTGATGGTCGCTTCTGGGGTGGGTTTGGACGTCAGTTTGCCGTCCGCTTGCGACGAGTACAGTGAAAAGCGCCCTTGTTCATTACTACTGAAACGTTGTTGGTTCAAGAACTGCGCATCTACCCCATCTAGAGCGTTCGGCTCAAAAATAAGAAACATGCTCAGCAACTGAGAGTTGGTCGAAAGACGCTTATTCAACAGGTCAGCAAGCTCGCCTCTTATCAATGAGGGCTCTAGACCTTCACGATGGGCGAGTAGGCGAAGATTTGCTACCTCAACTGCAAAATTCCGACCTAACTCGTAGCTAGCCAATAGGTGGCTTTTGACCGTCTGGCTTTGCAGCATGCCTTCTGCTAGCAGCCGCTGCTCAGCAACCCTGCCGAGAGCTTCTGTACTCCGCTCTTTAACAAGCGAAGTATTAATGGCTGACTTAAACAGGGATAGTGCAGTCAATCCGCCGACAATCAGCAGTAAGCAAATTCCAACCAGGAGCGTGACTCGTTGTTGGATAGAGAGACGGGCGTTAGCCATAGAGAGTCCCCAAAACACGATTTATGAGAATGAGTTCGCAATAACCTGATGGAAGAGCAGGCTTACTCTGGCTCGCAGCTCATATTCGCCATGAGCTGCGAGTGAGGACAGTGTTAGAAGAATGTGCCAACAATGAGTTGTACGTAGGTATTGGTATCGTTACTGCCTAGCTGCAGGCCGCCCTGACCGGCGCTTTTGTCAGGTGTGTATAATCCGATGAGAGGGCTGATCATGAAGTGCTCGTTGATCATCCACTCCATGTAAACGTCTAGCTCATGCCCACCATAATTGGTCGTGTTCTTATTGATGGGATTGAAGTCAAAGAACAGTGCGCCCACCGTTAGGTCTTCACGTGGCTTCGCTTTGAGACCTACATGATGAACCTTAGTGTTTGTGTTGAAAGGGCCCGCATAATTGCTTGCAACCTCGCCTTGAAACCAGGTGCCATAGCCTCGACTGAGACCGTAAAACAGCGGGTCGAAATCTTCAGAGAACCGACTGTAACGATACGTCGCAGTTGGCGTCCAAGGTACATCGGCAAATGTCCAGCTGCTTTCAAAATACCACGCGTTCTCGCGACCACTGCTTCGGTCTTGAGTCGCATATTCGAACGCGAGATTCAGATTTTTGACTCCCAAGGAGCCGTTGCCTCGCAGGCTCACTGTATCCATTCCGTCGCGTTCCAATTGAGCAAGGGTTGCAAATCTTTTGTTAACGTCCAGCCCATGAAGATAGGTCAGCCCCAGCGTTCCTAGCTCGTCCACATGTTCCAGATTCGCTGCAGCCAGCTTTGTGTCAGCCTGAGCATGATTATTTGAGCCCAAGTACATCAGATCGCTACGCCATCCGCTATCCCCACCGATTCGCAGGACGGCGGTCTGGTCGAATGTTTTTCGTGCTGCAAGATAATAGGCACCGCCCCGGTCGAAATTTTGCCCGAGATCAACGTCGCCCAGATTAAGTGCGTCTCCGTTGATCAAAAATCCATCGCCGATGACAATCTTCTGCCGGCCAGCCGATATATCAATACCGTTCGTCCCCAAGGTTGGAAATAGATCTCCAGACTTCCAACCAAGATATGCGTCTTCTACCGCTGTTCTTCGTTCTGAACCTTCTGTGAAGCCAGCGGCATCCCCGTCTCCCCATGTTCCCGAGCTTAGAAGACTAAAAGCACCATACAGGCTGCCGTTGCCCCCCAGGCCTTGAGTACCGCTGAGACCGTATTTGATGTATCCCTCCCGCCAACTCGAACTTCCTGAGCTGCGATTTCCAAATACCGCGTAATTCTCGTCGCTATGCATTGCCGCAAACACAGCTTCTAGATTCGCATTTAAGACGGTCTCATTTACGTTGTAAATCTCATAGGCGTGAGCCGGAAGGGCTACGGACAGAGCTACTGCAATGAGAGTGTTTTTGGTTGGTAAAGATCTATTCAGCATGATCCTGCTCCTTTCTTGTGAGATTTTTTGGGCAGAAGGTGATCTTGTAAAAGCTATGCGGTGGTGCGGTGGTCGATTTTTATAGGTTTTCCGCGCTTTCCCTGCTTGGTGATTGTTTTAGGTAAGAGATCTGATCACAACGCTTGCTTGGTGATTGGTTGATCGCCATTTGCGATCTATTAGTGAGTCGGAAACGCTTACGCATGCGTAGGAATAGATAGGTGTTGCAATGGTTGCTAGCCACTCGCTTCCTGCAAGGCTGCTTGTGCTCAAAATCACTAAACAATTCGTGATCTGTCCAAACTAATCAATCACTGGATGTGATCGATTCATCATAAAAGGAGGGTTGTATATTAACGGGATTTGATCAGACAATCTGAGCCAGTGGGAGTGTTAAACTTAAAATGAGAGTTAATGAGGCGAGCTGGTCGATTGATATTGTAAGCAGGATAAGGCTTTTTATATTTCACTTGGCAGTTTGCAGTAAAAACTACTTTGCTGATTAAGGCATGCCAGTGCCTTAATGTTCGGTATCATATTTGATCAAGCTAAAGGCTGTTGGAGCAAAATAATGAAAAAATCCCAGGCTTATACAGACTTCCATTTGCAGCCTCTCGCGGGCACTTGGAGAAAAGGAAACTCCGGTCGTTTACTGTCTGTAATTGATCCGTTCACCCAGCAATCGCTTGTTGAGATTCCATTAGCTGACAGGTCTGACTTGGATGAAGTATTCGAGGCAGCTCGGAAGGCACAAATAAAGTGGGCTGCTGTCGGCCCTGCAGCCCGGGCTGCAGTATTACTCAAAGTTGCACAAATTTTTGACGAAAGACATGACGAGCTAATTGATTGGATCATCCGAGAAACGGGTGGTACGGTGGTCAAGGCAGAGTTTGAATTGTCAGCAGCGAAGGGAATTACCCTCGAAGCTGCGTCTTTTCCAAACCGTGTTCACGGGCGCATTGTCGAGACAAATGTAGCAGACAAAGAAAGTCGCGTATATCGCCGTCCCATTGGTGTTGTGGGTGTCATCAGTCCTTGGAACTTTCCCCTCCACCTAACTCAACGATCTATCGCTCCTGCAATTGCGTTAGGGAATGCTGTTGTTGTCAAGCCGGCCAGTGACACCCCTGTGACAGGTGGGCTTTTGTTAGCGAAAGTTTTCGAGGAAGCTGGCTTACCACCTGGTGTTCTGAATGTGATCGTTGGCGCGGGTTCGGAAATTGGTGATGCTTTTGTACAGCATCCAATCCCGTCGTTCATATCGTTTACTGGTTCAACTCCTATCGGTCAAAACATCGCAGTACAGGCTGGCAGCGGCGAACATCTTAAACACGTTGCGCTTGAATTGGGCGGTAACAACCCCTTCGTAGTGCTTGAAGACGCGGATTTAGAGGTCGCTGTCCATGCAGCCGTGGTGGGGAAGTTTTTGCACCAGGGCCAGATCTGTATGTCGGTAAATCGAATTATTGTTGAAGATTCAATTTATGACGATTTTGTGGCTCTTTTCGTGGAACGTGTACAAAACATTCGCACGGGCGATCCAAAAAATCCGCAAACTGCTCTCGGGCCGGTTATCAACCAAAAACAATTTGATAGTCTGGTAAAGAAAGTGGAGCTTGCTAAGCGCGAAGGTGCAACGCTTCGTTATGCTGGTGAATCCTATGGGCTCGTCTTCGCACCCCATGTATTTGTCGATGTCGAACCTGGGATGGAACTTGCGAGAGAAGAAATCTTTGGGCCTATTGCCGCTGTAATGCGTGCTAAAGACTCAGAGCATGCTTTAACCTTGGCTAATGACACGTGCTTCGGGTTGTCTGCTTCGGTGTTTTCCGGCAGCGCTGAGCGCGGTGTCCAGTTCGCTCGCCGTATCCACTCCGGCATGGCTCATGTGAATGATATTCCGGTAGCAGATGAAGCCAATATCCCGTTCGGTGGTGAGAAAAATTCAGGGCTAGGCCGATTCAATGGTGACTGGGCAATCGAGGAGTTCACGACGACCCAGTGGGTTACAGTCCAATCTGCGCCTCGTCCATATCCTTTTTAATAAGGTGTAATGTGGTGAGTAAATCGCCGTCTTATCAGGCTGTTTGAAAACCTAGCAATCTGCTGGCCGATCAAAGAAAATGCCCGTATCGCAAGGTAGGGGCATTTTTTATGCACTATTCAAGGTGAAAGAGATCCGCTTCCAGAGCGGGTTGTTTCACTCTCTCTGGACGAACTCGCTCCTGAAGACCATCTGGCTCGGGTCGTCGAGGCATACATTCCCCTTCTGAACCTTGAGCATTTGGATTTGACAAAGCCAGGCCCAAGGGCATGGGGTGTCCTTCGTATGATCCCGCCGATTTACTCAAACTCTATCTCTAGGCTATTTCAAACGCATTCGTTCGTCACTATATGCCGGATCTCTATGCAGCGGGCAGGACGGCTCTAGCGTCAACCATAACCAGTCGGGACTCAGATTTAATTCATTAATCGTAGAACAAATTCTTGCCATATTCAGCGGTTTCCTGGCACCGGAAAACCATTGTCGCGAAAGAGCTGATCGCTAAGACCGGTGCCCTCTACCTAGCTATCGATACGACTGAGCAAGCGATTCGACACTCCGGCACGCTTGCGCGAGATGGCGGACGCTGTGATCACATGGTAGCTAACCAGCTTTCGCTGAGTAATCCTCTGCTAGGGCACACGGTCATCGTTGATTGCGTAAATCCACTGACAGAGAGCCGAATGATGCGGAGCAGAATCGCCTCTGAGGCCGGTCTTCGGCTAGGGGATATTCAGGTGATTTGCTCGGATCAGATGAACATCGGCGCCGGGTAGAGCGAGGATAGGTGATATTCAAGACCTGACCTCACCAACTTGGCAGGCCCTTTTTTGAATCATATGAAGCGTGGGCCGAAGCTCCGCTTTGCATCGACACCGCGTTGACTTAGCCGGTACGAGTAGAATTGATGGTTGCCAAACGTTTTTTTCAAATAAATCGCGACAGCCAGGCTAGGTGACAACATTATATTATTGGACGCTTGCCTTGCACTTGGGGCAACAGTTTATAACTTAAGGTTGCTGGATATATCCTAGAAAGTAATATGCAGTTGATGAAGACGGGGCATAGTTATGCTATGCCCCTGTTCGTTACGCTCAGAGTGTTGTAAAGCCTGACCTTCGAAAGCAAATACCTAACAATCGAGGACGTGAGGACTGAAACGAGCAATTTAACTATTTAAGCAGTTTTCTACATTCCAGCCATACAACCATTGCAGAGCATCGTAGAATTGATCCTGGCTACGGCCGTCCCAAAGCTGATTTCGAACAAGTCGTTCGACTCCCTTAGCATGGTAGAGTCGTCCCATTTCTCGCGCCGACCAAAGAACTCGAGCAGTACGTGGGATACGGACAGACTCATATAATCTAAATGCTGCAGTTAAATCGTGGTTGCATGCTTTGACCGCTTGTCCTAGAACTACTGCGTCCTCAAGCGCCATACACGCGCCTTGTGCGAGGTACTGTGTCATAGGGTGCGCTGCATCGCCCAGGATGGTTGCCCGCCCTTCACCCCACTTGTCGACGGGATCTCGGTCAGCAGTAGCCCATCGGCGCCAAGACTTAGGGCAATTCAGCATTTGTCGAGGGCGCTCATGGATGCCTTCGAAATAGGACAGCACTTCCTCTTGACTACCATCACTTACACCCCATTGTTCTTCCTTGTTGCTGTGGAATGTCACAACCAGGTTGTACTGTTGACCGCCTCGCAATGGATAGTGCACAAGGTGGCAGCGTGGCCCCGCCCATAGCATTGGCGCGTTCACTCTGAGATCCACAGGCATGTCTTCGACATCGACAACGGCTCTGTACACCACATGACCTGTAACCCGAGCCTCATCGCCTACCAGCACCTCTCTGACGATAGATTTAACGCCGTCGCATCCGATAACGGCATCTGCCTCGTAGCTATTCCCGTCGCAATCAATAAGGGTGACGCCGTCTTCAGTTGTATCTATAGAAACGATACGAGTCGAAGTTTGGAAACGGATTAAATTGTTCTTTTCAACGCCTTCAAGAATTGAAAGATGGATATCCGCTCGATGGATGACACCATAGGGGTTTCCGAAGCGCTTACGGAAGCGATCACCTACTTCAATTCGTGCTACTTCTTCCGCATCAATTGCATCCATCATGATCAAGTGATCAGTGAACACCGAGCGACTGCGAGCGGCCTCTCCCACACCTAGGGCATCCAAGGCCGAATAGGCGTTAGGGCCGAGTTGAATGCCCGCGCCGATTTCGCCAATCTGACTAGCCTGCTCAAGCAGCAAAACTTCGATCCCTTGCTGGGTGAGGGCCTGGGCGGCTGCAAGACCACCGATCCCACCTCCCACGATAATGACTTTTTGTTTTCGTTGGACAGTCATTTGGTTTCTCCGAGTTCAATTGACGACAGGTAAGAGCCGGTCGATTCGTTATTGGATGAAGTCTGGTTGTTGATCAGGCGCTGCTTGCTTGAAAGCCGGCAGCGCTATGCAGTGCCGATATACCTGCTGTATCAATGGATAAGCCGTAAGGTCGCAGCCCATGCGTTCGGCGTTGGCAACCTGCGGTATGAGGCAGCAGTCAGCGACGGTGGGGGACGCGCCGAAGCAGAACGGCCCTTGATCGTTGCGACGCAGAAACTCTTCGACTGCTACAAAACCTTCTTTAACCCAGTGGGCATACCAGTCTTCCTTTTGTTTGACGCTAATACCCAGGTTGTTCTGCAAATAACCCAAAATTCGCAAGTTATTAACGGGATGTATATCGCAGGCGATGAGATTGGCGAGTTCTAGCACTCGAGCGCGAATGACGGGCTCGCTTGGGATAAGCCGTTGTTCAGGATGAAGAGTGTCCAAATAATCGATAATGGCCATCGACTGTGTTAAGTGAAAACCATTTTCGTCAACCAAAACAGGGACGCCCCCAATCGGGCTCAACTCGCGATGCTGGTCAGTCTTTTGTTCCCCGCTACGCAAATTGACGGCATGGTATTGGTGCGCAAGGCCCTTTAGCGCCATGGCAATGCGAACTCGGTACGAAGTTGAACTGTTAAAAAAGCTATAGAGGTGCATAAAGAATTCCGATTTATACAAGGGCAGGGGAGGTAGGGCTTACGTTGTTTTTAGCGCGAGTCCCTTTTATAAAAATGGCGAGCGCCGCGATTAGGGCCGGTATCATTAATAAGGCGAATATCTGGCTGATGCCCATACCTAAACTAAACATATAGCCGCCACCGAACGTCCCACACACCGAGCCGATACGACCCACGCCGTGAGCCCAACTCACTCCGGTCGCACGACTAGCGGTGGGGTAATAGGACGCTGCTAATGCGTTGGCCCCAACTTGCGAGCCGCTGATACAGAAGCCCATGCCTGCGACGCATAGAACCAATAGGCTGTAATTTGAATGAAAGTGTCCTATGCCATACAGGCATGCCGCTCCTGTCACATACGCAATAATCAGAACTCGATGTGGTTCAAATTTATCCATCGCGCCGCCCAGGCATATCGCCCCCACGGTTCCGCCGACTTGGAACATCGCACTTACAATTGCCGCGTGGCTTAACGAAAGACCTGTGTCTTTTATTAAAAGAGGCAGCCAGTTGGTCATCATGTAAATTATGAGTAAGCTCATAAAAAACGATAACCACAGCGCAAACGTACCTAAGCGAAAAGAGCGGCTCACCAGTAATCGAAGAGGAGACTTCTCGAACAGATCCGGCTCGTCATGATTATTGCTAAAGCATCCATTCCAGTTAGTTGGCAATGTGCCAATTCGTGTAAGGATTTTCGAAATTTGCTCGCGATTTGAATCACGCAACAACAGAAAGCGGGGTGATTCGGGTAGTAGCCATATAAGTAGGGGTAAAATACAAAGTGGCAATGCACCGCCTACTAACAGGACGCTACGCCATCCAAACATAGGTACCAATTGAGCTGCGACTAATCCACCAAGCGCGGAACCTAGGGTGAACCCACAGAACATTGTGGTTACCATCAAGGAGCGCTTTCTTTGAGGACAATATTCTGATGTGAGCGTTATTGCGTTAGGCATGGCGCCACCCAATCCAAGCCCGGTGAGCAATCGGAAAAGAGCCAGCATCTCCAAATCAGTTGAAAAAGCCGCCAGCAAACTGAACATCCCAAAGCAGGCAACTGAGTACAACAGTATCCGCTTGCGCCCGAATCGATCCGCCAACGGCCCGGCAGCGAAAGCACCTAGCATCAAACCTACCAGTGCGGCGCCTAGTACAGGGCTTAAACTGGCTGCGCTGACTTGCCACTCTTCTCTTAAAGTGGGCGCAATAAAACCAATAGCGGCTGTATCAAGGCCGTCGATGGCGGTAACCAGGAAACACAGGCCGACCACAAGCCATTGCAGCCGGGCAATGGGATGGCAGTCGATAAACGCCTGTACATCCACGCTTTTATTATTATCTGTGGAAGTCATGATGATCCTCCGAGCCGCTGCTCACACAGCGGCTGGATTGTTGAGGCGAGTATTCAATGTGAAATCGCTGTTAAATCACTCGAACATTGATTTCGCCCAAGCCTTCAATGCCGCCAGTCATAAGTTCTCCAGCGACCACCGGCCCTACGCCTTCAGGCGTACCTGTCATGATGAGGTCACCAGGCTGCAACTCGAAAAAGCGCGACAGGTACTCAATTGTTTCAGGGACTGCCCAAATTAATTTGTCTATGTTGCTGCGCTGTTTGTCGACGCCGTCGACTTGCAACCAAATATCAGCGCTAGTTGGATGGCCGTGACTGCTCGCCGGATAGAGTGGAGCGATTGGCGCCGATGCGTCGAAAGCTTTGCCTATCTCCCATGGACGACCCATTTCGCGCATTTTCATCTGCAGGTCGCGACGGGTCATGTCTAGGCCTACCGCATACCCCCACACATGCTCATTTGCTTGGGCGGCGGTAATATCCCGACCACCTTTACCGATAGCGACGACCAACTCGATTTCGAAATGGTAGTTGTTGGTTTGCGCTGGATATTGAAGTTCCAGAGTCTCGCCTTGCTTTACAGGAACCACAGCATCGGAAGGTTTGCAAAAGAAGAACGGTGGTTCGCGGTCTGGGTCAAAACCCATCTCACGTGCATGCGCCGCATAGTTACGGCCTACGCAGTAGACCCTGCGTACTGGAAAGCGTGCCTCACTTCCAATGATTGGAAGGCTGGCGGTTTCTTGGGGAGCAACGACGTAATCCATTTGGAATTTCCTCAGTGACTTAGTTTTCGCGGGATTCGCGCAGCAGGCCCAGTGCTTCTTGCACAGGACGATCCGAGTAGCTGAACAACACACAGTCTTCATCTGCGTGCAGGCTTACCGCTGCCCAGCTAGGCACTACGAAGACGTCCTTCGATTCGAAAGCTAACGTCTGGCCTGCAATGACCACGCGGCCAGTGCCTTCCACAACAGAAAACACTGTCGCGTCAGTTGTCCGGTAAGTCTTGCCGGTAAAGCCGCGAGGGAGTAGCTGCATAAAAGTACCAATAGTGGGCATTGCCCATCCGCCAGTAACCGGGTTGACGTAGCGCAGCTTCACGCCATCCCATTCGTCTACCTCTTCTTGGCGTAGCAAAGTGTCCAATGCTTCACGTGTACGGGCATATGGGTAGTTGAAAATTGGCGAGGTCTTGCACTGACTTTCGTGTCGTACCGGCAGCATGTTGGCGCCGTACCGCGCCAGGCTATTTCCCTCTGGGCGAGAAATGGGTTGTACCGGTTCAGGGTAATTTTCTGCGAAACCTGCACCAAAGAAACGTACGGTAGGAATATCCAGGCCATCCAGCCAAATGACGGGTTCGCCACCGTCTGCTTCGCTGGGATTACCATGGTCATGCCAAGTCCACGATGGGGTAATGATGAAATCGCCCGGTTCCATTGTGGTTCGTTCACCATCGACGGCTGTGAATGCTCCTCGTCCCTCAACTACAAAGCGAAGGGCGGATTGGGTATGTCTATGGCTTGGAGCGATCTCACCAGGAAGAATCAGCTGTAGGCCTGCATACAAGCTTGGCGTAATAGATGCTTGCCCACGGATTCCTGGATTCTCTAGCACAAGAACGCGTCGTACAGCCTCTTCAGCGGTGATGAGTTGACCAGCCTCCATGAGGTGAGGCCGTAATTCTTTGTAACGCCAGAGAGCAGGTATGCATTGTGACGCTGGCTGCCGAGGCACCAAATTGTGTAATTGCTCCCATAGCGGGAAAAGGGACTGCGTATCGATGCGCTTATAAAAGTTAGCGCGTGAACTTTCGATGTTGTCATTGTTATTCATCGTTTCACCTTTAGCGTGCGGCTGTGTTCGGTATGCATTCGCTACGCTATGCAACCGTATGCTCCGATTAAATAGGCTATGAGCCATTCTTGAATAATGATATTTTGAGATGTATCAATACGAATTTTGGTATAGGTGATATCGTGGATTGGACGCGTCGTTTACGAACCCGGCATCTCGAATTGCTGGTAAGGCTTGCCGAAACAGGAAGCCTCAGCGACACCGCACGTATGGCTCATACGACCCAGCCCGGGCTTTCAAAATGGCTTAAAGATTTGGAGGAGGACGCAGGATCTATTCTCTTTATCCGGCATGCCAGGGGAGTGAGTCCTACGGCACAGGGTCAACTCCTGGTCGACCACGCGCGTCGAATCATCAATGAGATGGATCGTGCACAGATCAACCTCAATGCAATGCAGGAAGGCAACACAGTAACGGTTTCTATCGGTACCTCGCCGGCATCCGCACCTAGTCTTGTCCCCGACGCAATTATGTATTTCTTAGAGTTGCATCCACGCGCCCAGGTATCCCTTCAGGAGGGAACGATGAACGTTCTGCTTGAGCGCCTGGAACAAGGGATGCTGGATATCGTCGTTGGCCGCGTAGACAGCTACGCGCCTCGCACCACGTTAAACAGTGAGATGCTCTTTCGGGAGCCAATGAGAGTTGTCGCGAGGCCTGACCACCCGCTGATCGGTCGTTCCGCACTGAGTTGGAGCGACCTATATCAATATGACTGGTTATTGTGGCCTCAAGGGACACCCATTCGCAGTCGCCTTGACTTGGCACTAAGCAGTGCCGGGTTAAAGCCATTGCCCTGCAGGATAGAGTCCTCGTCGCTTATGGCTAACCTTTGGCTCATGCAGAACAGCGATCTGCTTTCAATCGCATCGGGGCGGGTCGCTTCTCATTTTACAGGGCGTGGCCTGCTGCACGCGCTCAACTTTGAGTTGGATGCCGAAGGCTCGGTTGGCATGTGCTGGCGCGATGAGTCTCACCCGCAAAGTGTTGTGCTAGATCTGCTCGAAGCGTTACGTAAGGCTACAAAAGTGCCAATCCGTGGGACGCCTTCACTTGGGTGAGTTCTGTACAACGTTAGCAGATTGATGTGTAGATATTATTTCAATACTCGAATTATTAATAAGGAGCCTAAACCGACGATTAGACAGCGCACGGTTTAGGCCGTCTCATATATTACGGAAGCTCAAGCGTGATGCTGCCAGTTGCCCGTGAAACACATGCGCATAATTGCTTGTTATCATCTTTCTGGCGCGAGCTTAAAAAGACGTCGCGATGATCAAGCTCACCTTCAAGAGTAACAATGTCGACTAAGCACACACCGCACTCGCCTCGAAGGCAGCTGAATAAAGGTTCTGCACCTTGTTCATTCAGAACGTCAAGCAGTGTTTTATTGGCAGGAACCTCGATGTCGAGTCCTCTTGACGGGACAACTACTCTGAATAACTCTGATGGTTTAATGCCCGCGCCACCGAATGTTTCGAACCGAATTCTCTCAGCTTTTCGCTGATCCAGATTCCATGATTTCCTTATTGCTTCCATCATTGGTACTGGGCCGCACATGTATGCTTCACCGTTGGAATGCAATGGTGCGATAAGCTTACCGAAGTCCGCCTGGCCAGATTCGTTATCGGCAAAAACGCTTAGCTCCTCCGGAAATTCGCTCTCCATTTCCTTGATGAACGGCATCGACCTTCGCGAACGGCCAAGGTAAATAAAGCGAAATGGTAGCAAGCACTTCTTTAACAGGCGCGCCATGCCGATAATAGGAGTGACACCTATGCCTCCGGCGATGAGTAGGTATTCTGATGCTTGTAGAGACAGTTGAAAATGGTTTGCAGGAAGCGTGCACTCAAGTCGGTTTCCTACGGATAGAGAATGCATGTACTCCGATCCGCCTCGACTATTTACCAAGCGTCGTACAGCGATTGCCAGTGTGGTTTCATCTAATACTTTAACTACGGAGTATGAGCGTATTTCTACTCGGTCTCCTACGTGCACTTTTACATCAATATGGCTTCCAGGTTCAAATGGAGGCAGAGTGACATTAAACAAGAGGTGAAAAATTTTCACGTCTAGGTAGGAGTCGTCGATTTCTTTTATCACGGTTTCATACAGGTGCATTATTCTATCCTCAAGTAGTGATTTTTTAGACGTTTAAATGCCTACTTGGCGGAGTGGTATATTTTTTTGATGCGATTTGATGTATTCCGCATCTACCTGCTTTTCGATCAGCTTTCGGGCCCACATTGCACCAGTATCAATATTCAGAAAGTAAAACTCTCGTTCTGGATAGCGCTCAACTGCAAGCTGTTGAAGTTCCAAAACTGCTTTATCTTCTGCAAAAATACCGCGTACTGCCTCGCGCCATTCTGTTGTCAAACGCTGCGAGCTAAGGTTGTAGTTTCTTAGGAACGCCCAGAAGTAACGGCAAGTATTCTCGGTAACAGGGGTGACGCAGTGCAGGACAAAGCCCGTGATTCCCTGACTGCGATCCCCTTGGGGCGCACCGGTGCCAGTAGGCGCCACACCAACATCAATCGTCACTGTAGAAGGGGATTGGAAGGTGATTAACTGCCATCTATCCACATTGCCCGGCTTCCCAAGCTGTTTTCTGAAGAACGGCGGCGCATCAATGTCCAGCATCCACCGGGTGAGCTTGACGTCTTTATCACTGTGCTTAAGGCTGAAAGGAGCTTCCGCAACCGCATCATTACCGATGCTATTACCATGAACAAAAGTTTCGTGCGTGAGATCCATCAGGTTATCGATGAGCAGCTGATAATTACAATTCAAGTCTGTATAACCGCCGTCACCGGCCCATTCTTCATGTTCATTCTGGTGAAGGTCAGGGATAAGTGAAGCATCCGCTTTGGATGCTTCGCCCATCCAGATCCAAACGAACCGATGCTTTTCTACCAAGGGGTATGTTTTTACGCATGCTGCCGGGTTCAGCGTTTCTTGAGACGGCATGTGGGTGCATCGACCCTGATTGTTATAAACCAATCCATGATATCCGCAGCGCACCTCGTCATTAATCAAAGTACCGGATGAGAGTGGCAAAAGCCGGTGCCAACACGCGTCTTCTAGGGCAACAGGCACGCCATCTTTTTGCCGATAAAGAACCACACGCTGCCCGCAGATCTGCCTAGGTGACAGCTTATGCTCAAGCTCATAGTCCCATGTAGCGACGTACCAAGCATTCAGCGGGAAGGTAGGTTTGGGTTGCTCAATGTCGGACATTGTGACCTCCAGATATCTTATTTTTATGGATCGACCGTGGCAGCCAGCCCGTCATCGAGATGCGCTCGGACGGAATGGCTGCGGTGAAACTACCAGCGACGATTAGTACACTGATTGACAATCAGTATACTAATTGACTGGTTGGCTAGCAAAGTTTTTCGTATAGTACAATTTGTTCAAAAACTGCCCAGGCATTTAACAAAATAGCTTTGGGCGTAATGGAAAATTGATTAAAAACAAAAGGTTAGGAAATGCAGCTTTCAGATGATGAGCTTAGCCCTACGCTCGAAAGCGATCTCTATAGCCATCCCGGATACTTGATCCGACGAGCGCACCAGATCTCGGTTGCAAATTTTCATGATCGTTTTGGAAGGGGAGTCACACCTGTTCAGTACGCCGCCCTGCGGGCAGTACATGACAGTCCTGGTATGGATCAACTTTCTCTAGCGCAGAAGATTGCCTTAGATCCAACTACTACTGCGGGTATAGCATCAAGGCTGGAAGATAAGGGATGGTTATTGCGTGAAATACTACCGCGTCGACAGCGTAAACTATCGCTTACCGAAGCTGGCGAAGATTATCTTAAGCAGCTAATGCCTGGGGTAGCAGCTGTTAAGTATTCTGTTTTCGCTAAAATGGGGAAGGAGGATAGCGAAGAGTTTTTACGCTTGTTACGAAAGTTTGTGGAGGTGAACAGTCTTTAGGATGGGCTAATGCATACATAATTTGTGCTTGCGAATAAAAAGGAAGTGGGCTAGCCACTTCCAGTTTTTTTCATTAAATTATTGCGCTTTTTTGATCAATGCCTAGATACGTCCGTTTGCGGGTTCCGTTCAGAATCCCCAAACACGCGGCAATTGGTATTAGCCAAGGAAGGTAGCTTGCTAGACCTGAGTTTGCACCACTTAGTTCGGCAAAATTTGTGACGGCTAAATACGCTGCGACGCTTAAACCTATACCTCCAAGTGACGGCGCAACCAGCCCTTGCCAAAAGTATCCCTGCTTCGTTTTCCTAAAGTAAGCGATGACGGCAAATGCGCCCAAAGTCTGGAGAATCAAAATGCCAAAGGTTCCAACAGCAACCATCCACATGTACAGGTGCTTGATAGGATCTGCCTGGGCAATCATAAAAGCACCAATCAACGCCGCTGTGATGAAGGTAAGTGTAGCGCTCGCGATGTGTGGGCTATTATGTTTGATGTGGACTCGCTCCATTGCCTTAAATAGAAATTGGCTTCGGGCAAGCGAGAAAAAATATCTGCAGAGTGCATTGTGGAAAGACAGCAACACTGCGAATAAGCTCGTTACAGCAAGTAGCTGCATCAAAGCAGTAGACCATGCGCCTACAAACTTTGTATTTGCATTGAACACGAAGTTGACCAAGTCTGCGCCTGCTGCGCTCTGAACATCTTCACCTGAATAGGCGAGGCCTACACACCATGTTGTTAATGTATAAAAAACACCAATAAGTCCGATTGATATATACGTGGCCAAAGGGATGGTTTTACTTGGGTTTTTTGCTTCCTCTCCGTAAATGGTGGTGGACTCGAATCCGACAAAGCACGCGAATGCGAACATTAGGGCAACACCGATACCAGATAAATTTATATTCTGGGGGAGCAGGGTACCGAAATTCATTTCCGATACAGATGTATGCCAAAGCACGGCGGCGTCAAATATCACTAGGATGAAAACTTCCAAGATCATTAAGATACCCAACAATTTCGCCGAAATACCTACGTCCAGGTAGCCAAATACTGCCACTAATGCTACTGCAATTATGATGCTGACTTGCCAACTTACAGCTATTCCTGTGTAGCTCAAGATAAGCTCGGAATTAAAAGCTGCAAATGCTCCATAAATTCCGATTAGCATGCATGTATATGCGACTAACGCTACGCCTGATGCTGCATTGCCCGCGACCCGTCCGATACCTACTTTGACAAGCTCAGCGAAGCCACCTGCGCTCACGACATACTTGCTCATCGCGGCAAAGCCAATAGCGAACAAGAGGAGTATTAAGGAAGCGCAAAGATAAATCGCAGGCGCGCCCGCGCCGCCTACTGCAAAAACGGCTGGTGCTGCGCTTAGCGTTGCTCCCAATGGCGCGGCAGCTGCCACTACAAAAAAAACAATATCTGAAACTCCTAAGGAGTTTGATTTTAAATTATGTTTTTGTTCTTCGATTTGCATATTGACCTCTGCTCAAAATTTAGCCGTCGCACTTCACAGGCGCGCCAATGGTGCTAGGTGGCGCTAAAGTCCGCTTACTGTCTTTAGAATAATATTTCGGCTTCGTATGCCTTGCTTAAGCCGGTGAATCCAGTTTCCTATGATCAGAAAACCTAAATTTTGGCAGGAGATATTCAGTAAAATCATTTTCTTCACCATTATTGTTAATAGGTGTTTTTCGGTGTGAAAATGTGAGGCGGCCTGTTAGCGGCCTATCATATTTTTATATAAGGGGCAGTTTGAGGGCTTAGGGTTCTAAGCCCTCGCTTATTTTCAAACGGTGCCGTCAGGCTTGACTCGAGCCAAGACAGTGCAGACGGCTTCAACAACTCTGTCCGCCTCGTCTCTAGACATTGTCAAGGGGGGCGACATGCATAGGTTGGTAGAACTGGTGATTCGCACAATCACTCCTGTTTCTTCCCGGATGATATCTGGAAGAATCATTGCGGCATCTGGAAGCGGTTGGCGGGATTCTTTATCCGTAACTAGCTCAATCCCTATGCCCATGCCAGATTGCCGCACTTCACCCACGCATGGGTTGTCGCGCAGTACGCTGAACTGATCTGCGAAATAGGCGCCCATTTCGTTTGAGCGATCAATCAGCTTTTCATCTTCGAGAATCCGCAAGTTTTCCAAGGCAACAGCACACGCCACGGGGTGCCCACTGTAGGTGTAGCCCACAGGGTATCCATGCCCATCACGGACGGTGTCTGCAATTTCTTTGCTCATCACGACCGCCCCGAGCGGGATATAGCCACTCGAGATACCTTTAGCCGTAACCATGATGTCCGGGGTCACACCAAATTTTTGAGCAGCAAACCAACTGCCCGAACGACCGAAACCGGTTACGACCTCGTCGAAGATCAGCAGAATTCCATGCTTCTTCAAAACGGCTGACATACGGGGCCAATAATCCGCTGGTGGGATCACCATTCCCCCTACGCCCATAATTGGCTCAGCGATCATAGCGGCGATGTTATTTGCGCCAATCGACGAGATCGTTTTTTCGAGCTCTGCCACGCAGAAGTCGGTTGGGTCTTGCCCATCGTAGTAGTAAGTGCGGTACGCGCTTGGCTGCGACAAGTAAGCGACGTTCGGCAAGCCAGGGCCGGTACCCGCTCGCATTTCCGGGAAACCGGTGGCGGTACCTCCACCATACGCCATACCGTGATATGCGTGATTTCGAGAAAGAATCCAGGTGCGGTTTGGTTCGCCCTTCATATTGTGGTAATAGCGAGCAGTTTTGATTGCTGCGTCATCACCCTCTGAGCCTCCGCTGGTAAAAAAGCTCATGTCCAAGCCATCAGGCGTCAGGCTCGCAAGCTTCTCTGCTAGCTCAATTGCCCGCTCGTTTGAAAAGTCCCAAAAGCAAGTGAAGTATTCAAGCTGCTTCATTTGCTTAGCTGCAGCTTCAGCCATTTCCTCGCGACCATGGCCAATCTGTGCGAGCCACAGACCACCTGTTGCGTCCAGATACTCGCGCCCTTGAACGTCCCACAGCTTACAGCCTTTGCCACGGGAGAAAATTGTGCGCTGCATTTGATTGCTTGGGAGGTGGGGGTGAATCAGGTGGCGATGATCAGCCTGGATGAGTTTTTCAAAGGAATTCATGAGACTACCCTTTACCTGGTTGTTTACGGCAGATTCTTAGCTCCGCCTGTTATTCCAACGTGGTAGATAACTTTGCAGTGTCTGCGTTGTTCTTATCTGCTCACGTTGCATGCTTGAAACCGACAGGTCGATAATCAGCTGGGTAGGGTAGGTTATCAATGAGCGCGCACTGATCGATCAATCACGATTGGAGATCAGTGATTAAGTATTCGCGGGCTTTTCTTGCATGGAAGAGTGTTGAAGTCATTATTTTATGAAAAGTAAATAAAAGTGGGTATAAAAAAGCCCTCTCGAGGAGGGCTTGTTAGATTTATAGAATTTAAATGTTTATTCCTAATGCATGTGCCGCGCAGCTTCGTAACGCTCTGACAGCAGGGGTTCGGTTCCCATATAAGGTTGTTAGAGACATTGTGTTGGAAGATGCATCAGTCAATGGTATGTACTTAACTCCCGGATGCCTGCACACTTTGCTGAGCGAAGTGGGGAACGTATCGTACGCTCCACTGTATGCAACTGCGGTCAACACTTCTGGAATCGTTCTTACCCTAGCTGCAACGCGACTAGGCTCGTTTCTGATATCGGCAAGACTCCAGTACGCTATAAGGTCTGCAGGGGCTCCATCAGCAGGAATTGCAAACGGTTTATCCAAAAGATCCTTAACTGATAGACTTGAACATTCCGCCAAGTCGCTATTGTAAGGAACTACCGCAACGCGCGATTCTTCAAAAAGATCTACGTACTCCAGTCTCTCATCATAAGTGGGCAGGCGGATCAGGGCTACGTCGATGTTGCCGCTTATCAAGGATTGTATTTGATTTGTCATTTGGAGTTCGTGAAATACTAGCGATATATCAGGGTTAAGCTTTTTAAATAGCGAAAATAATCCATGCGTATGATCTGATGCTTGATCAGCGAAAAAACCTATTTTTAAAATCTTCCTGTTGCTTTCAGCAAGCTCTTTGCATTCAACGATACAATTATCCATATTGTCGAGAATCATTCGGGCTTGGTTAATAAACTTGTCACCTGCTTCCGTAAGGGTCACTCGTCTGTTGGCGCGATTGAATATTTTAAAGCCCAGTTCACTTTCGAGCTTGGATATTTGAGCGCTTAAACCAGACTGTGCAATATTCTCTATTTCTGCTGTTTTTCCAAAATGGAGAGTTTCGCCTAGTCTTACTGCGAGTAGTAGCTTTCGGGTGTCCATTGCCTTGCCCAATTCTGGGGATGTTGGCTTGATCATGCAAAATTCATGCAATCTTTGCGTAAGGAAGGTGTGCTTCAGGCCACGGCTCTAAAATGGACGTTCCATGAAATTCTCTGCTCTAAAAAAAAGGGCTATGCGCCATCTGCACGCAGTGCAAGCCCCTGCTGCATACTTTTGGAACACCTAGCGGTTCCAAACGTAACACCTGATGACCAAGGTTCCCTAACCGACAAACGCTTCGACGGTATGCTCTGGGACTACTATCTTTCGCTGATGTTACAAGCCGTTCTCAAGCGGCGGGACAATATTATTTGCCAACACCCTTTTTTGAAGCATGTCAATTCGCTTTCATACGCGATTTGATTTTTAACATCGATGTCGCGTAATTCGCTGCTAAAAAATTAATCATCAAAGGCGATCAATTAATATGAAAAGCGAGATTGCTTAATATTGGCTTTCGAAATTAAATAATTCAACGACGATTTGTTGTTAATGTATCCGTCAGATGATTGAGATAAGTTTGCCTGGCGTCGGTCGGGATCTGGCAGCAAGAGTTGTGCGTGGTAAGTGATAGTTAGTTGATTTTTAATTTATGAGGGATTGGAGTTGTTATGAAGCTTAGTTATGAGCAATCTATAAAGAATTTTTCCGAAGCTTTTCACTTGTCGAAAACTAAAACCCACGACGGTAAAAGTGTAATTCCCGGTGGCTTCAGTAGACGTACTTTTGGTTATGGCCCACACGCAATTTTCGCGGCTAAAGGGGATGCGCAGTACATTCACACGATTGAGGGGCGGAAATTATTAGACCTGAATAATAATTTTTCTACTAATGTGTTAGGTCATAACCATCCAGGAATCGTCCAGGCTATTCAAAAATTGCTTCCTGACGGCTTCTCCTTCGGAAACCCGACGGATCATGAATTGGAACTCGCTAGGCACTTATGTGAAAGAGTCGAATCGATTGAACAAATAAAATTTTTCTGCTCGGCAAGCGAGGCTTGTCTGAGCGCGATTCGTATTGCCCGTGGCTATACTGGTCGGAAGAAAATCGCTAAATTCGAGGGGGGCTATCATGGCTTCACAGACGACCTTGCCATCTCCGCACACCCAAACCCAAATAACTTTCCTGGGCCGGATTTCAATCCTAAATCATTACCGGACTCAGACGGTATTCCTTCGTATAAAAGCGAGCACGTAGTTGTTCTCATACAGAATGACTTCGATGCTTGCGAGAAAATTTTGCGAGGCAACAAGGATGACATTGCATGTTTAATCATGGAGCTGCAGTCAGGCGCTGGTGGCATCGTCGAACTCGATAAAGATTTTGTTCACAAGCTCAGGACTCTTACTGAAGAGCTCGGAATACTGTTGATTGTAGATGAAACAATCACTTTCAGAGCAGCATACGGTGGTCTTCAAAGTATATACAATATTAAGCCTGATATGACTGTGCTCGGGAAAATGATTGGTGGTGGGTTGCCAATCGGAGCCGTTGGCGGAAGTAAAAAAGTTTTTCGTGTGCTCGAAGATAATCAAGTAATAATCTCTGGTACACACCATGGCCATCCACTGGCTTCTGCAGCGGGAATAGCATGCCTGGAAGCTATGGACGTAAGCGCTTATCAACGGCTAAACGATATGGCTGGTAAAATAAAGCGTGAGCTAAATTCGTGGGCTGAATCGAAAAAATACCCATTTATCGTATTTGGGTCTTTTTCCGTTTTTGCGTATGTATTTACAAAGAAGCTCGGAGAAACGATTACAACACATCGCGATTATTGGCATAAGGTGGATGAAAATAGCATGAACATTTATGCCCTTGAGATGGCCACTCGCGGTTATTTTCCCGTGCATCGTGGTCAAGTTGGTTTAACCTTGCCTATGACTAATGAAGATGTGGACGGATACATCGAGACCACCAAAGAAATTATTTCACTTATCTACAGTGAGGATTAAAATCAGGTAAGTTGAGAAATCATTGCGGTCTCTAACTTGTGTCCTTTTAGGGCAGGCGCGCCTCCTTGACTAGAAATTTTTCTAGGGGGCGCGTTTTTTTGTGCTATTAGAAGGCTTATCGCTTGAGGTAATCTTTGATTTGAGTTTATTGACTTTACTGGGTCGAGAGTAAATTTTTGGTAAATTCAGACTATGGTGAACTGTAATTCACGCCCGTCATTGCAAAAAACTCAAGGTGCGTTGCGGACGCTGACCGTTAGGGTGCCGATCTGTGCAATATGTGCACTTACTACGTCGCCACCGCGAATTTCTCCGACGCCATGCGGAGTGCCGGTATAAATCAAATCCCCTGGTTCCAGCGTGTAAAATTTTGAAGCAAATTCGATCAGTTCGGCTACGTTCATAATTAGATCTTTGGTATTAGCGATCTGTCGATCCTCGTCGTTTACGGTGAGATGCATCGATAGGTCATGGGGGGTATCGACTTCATCTGAAGTCACAAGCCAGGGCCCTAGAACCGTATAGCTATCTAGGGACTTACGTAGGCTGCGCTCCTCTGGCCCACGGATTGTAATATCCAAGCCTACACTATATCCCGCGACATAGCTGAGTGCGTTGTCTGCACTAATATTTTTGCCGGACTTGCCAATGATGGCTACGAGTTCAATTTCATGATCTGTTCGGCGCTCGGGGAAGTTGATCGAGACTCCTTTGTTCTGACCTACCAAGGAGCTTGTGGCTTTTAGGAACAAACCAGTTTCTTGTATCTCCCTCACATGAGCTCTTGAAAAGGTTGCGGTATCTGCAATAGCTTCATTAAGGTGTGCAAGGTAATTTACTGGCGCCGCAATTATTTTTCCTGGATTCAAAACAGGTGAATGAAAATAAATTTCTGAAGTTTTATAATGCTTGGAGTTCTGTTTTATCGAGTTTATCTTAGGCTTCAGCTCCTCCAGTGCTGCAATATACAAGTCATAAGAAGGGAGTGGATAGCTTGGAGTTGCGATGCTCTCTAAGACGGCGCTTACATCAATCACATTATTGCCTTCAACTAAGCCAAGTTGTGAGTTGTTGAAAAAGCAAAGTTTCATTTTTTTTCCTAGGTGGTTAAGCAACTCTGGATTGAGCCAGTTAGTTATTCGCTCAGCGGCGCTACACTGCCAGTTTTAGGCGTTGAGGCCTTGCAAAGGCCATTTAGGTACCCAATCACCGCTGCCACTACAACCAACCAGGGAAGATGGGTGACTAAGCCTGTTTTCGCGCCAGTGAGCTCATCAAAATTAGCTACCGCTAGATAAACTACGACCGCCAAGCCCATGCCACCAATGCTTGATGCCACTATTCCTTGCCAGAAACCAATTTTCCTCGTCCTAATTGTGAATCCTATGACAGAAGCCGCACCGATTGTCTGGAGTACCAAAACGGTGAGAGTACCTATGCCGACCATCCACATGAATAGCTGCAGGATTGGATCGGCGTCGGCAATCGCGAAGACACCCACGATAAGCAGGCTCACAAAGGTTACGCATACGCTAGCGATATGAGGGCTGGAATGCTTCGGATGCACGTTACTAAGGCTTTTAGGCAAAAATTTCGACCGAGAAAGGGCGAAAGAGTATCGACATAAGGCGTTATGAAAGGAGAGCAGAACTGCGAAGATGCTGGTCAGCACCAGGATCTTCATGATCTTGGTAGACCATTCGCCTACGAACTTGGTGTTTGCGTCGAACACGAAATTTATCATGTTGGTCGATGCAGCATTTTGTACATTCATGTGCCCGTAAGCGAGGCCTAGGCTCCACATGGTGAAGGTATAGAAAACCCCGATAATTCCTATGGAAACGTAGGTCGCCATCGGGATGGTGCGTGAGGGGTCACTCGCTTCTTCTCCATAGATGGTCGTTGACTCGAACCCTACGAAGCAGCAAAAGGCGAACATCAGCGCAATACCGATACCTGGCGTTACTAAGGACGTCGGGATGAAAGTGCTAACTGTAAAGTCTGTTACCTCCGTCTGCGCGATGACCGCTATATCGAAGATTACTAGGATTAGCACCTCCAGAATCATTAACACTCCTAGCACTTTCGCGGACATGTTGACGTCGTGGTAGCCAAACAGTGCGATGACACCGATCACTACAACCACAACGATCCACCAGTCTACGTTTAACCCGAAGAGTGAGGACAGGGTGTCCACGCTGAATCCAGCGAACTGGCCGTAGATGCCTGTCAGCATTGCCACATAGGCAAACACAGCAATACCCGCAGCAGCGTTGCCAATGTTAGTGCCTAGGCCTTTAGTAGCCATTGCGGCGAAGCCTCCCGCGCTAACCACATGCTTGCTCATCGCTGCAAAACCAATTGCGAATAACAGAAGGATTACGGATGCCAAGAGGTAGACACCTGGTGCGCCGGCACCCGCACTCGCGAAAACGACTGGTGCGACACCTAGGGTGGCTCCAAGGGGCGCCGCAGCGGCGACGACAAAAAAGACGATATCGGCTACGCCAAGGGAAGCTGTTTTTAATTGTTGTTGTGACGATGCCCCTTGCATGAGGGCCTCCTTCTAGGATCAAAACGATTATGGTAAATCGGATTCTTCACGTAGCAACGCAGGCCGACAATCACAAAAACACGATCTCTTAATCTGTTCTCAAGATCAGTCCACTGACCGCTCTCATTTCACCCCTTGTCTTTTCTGATCGCTTGGGCCAGAGCAGTTGCTGCTTAGAAATCCTTCCAAAGGGTCGATCTGTTCCTTGATGCTTATTGATCCGCTATTCCAAGCGTAGGCTCTCTCACTCCAGTCAACGAAACGTGTTTCTACTCCCTTGAGTTGTCAGCGTTTTCATCGCAGTCATCATCCACTTTTGCAAACTACGTGGCGTCGTGATGCCGTCTTGATAGGCACAGGCACAGGCACAGGCACAGGCACAGGCACAGGCACAGGCACAGGCACAGGCACAGGCACTGGCAACTGCAACTACAACTGCAACAGCAACAGCAAGGGGGGGAGGGGGGCGGAAGGGCATAAAAGTAGACGCTGCTTCACGCGCGAGCTGTCAATGTGGTCTGACAAAAGCTTCGCATGCTGGGTATATACACCGCTAAAAGTTGGCCCAATGTCATCGGGGAATGCCCATTTGGCCACAGCAGTAGGAAGTCGCCACTCCTAAGATAACCTCACTAGCCACCTGAAGCGTCGAGTGGCAGCCTAGCGAGGAATGATTATGAAAATCCAACATGTGCGGAATGCGACAACCCTTGTCACCTTCGGCGGAAAAAAATTCCTGGTTGACCCTATGCTTTCTGATAAAGAATCTTTCGAAGGCTTCCCAGGTACTGCTCGATCAGAGATTCGAAACCCGATGGTGGCGCTCCCGTTATCTATCGACACCATCGTCGACGTTGATGCGGTCATCGTCACACACCTGCATCCCGACCACTGGGACGAAGTCGCGATCAACCGTGTGCCAAAGTCGCTCCCTTTCTTCGCTCAAAATGAGCATGATGCCGAGATCCTTCAAGCGCAAGGTTTCACGAATGTATCGGTGCTTTCAGATAACAGCTCGTTTTCTGGTGTTTCTTTGATTAAGACTCAAGGGCAGCACGGAAGTGATCGAGCTTACGAAAACCCGATGATGGCGGAAATTCTCGGTGACGCTGCGGGCGTTGTTTTCCAGCATCCCAGCGAAAAAACACTTTACTTGGTCGGGGACACCATCTGGCGTGATTCGGTGGAAGGTGATTACGAAAAATACGAGCCTGGGGTTGTAATTCTGAATGCAGGCTATGCGCATGCCCTTGGTTTTGGCCCAATCATCATGGGTAAGGAGGACGTTCTCAAAACCCATTTTGCGCTACCCGACGCCCAGATTGTTGCGGTTCATCTTGAAGCAATCAACCACTGCCTTCTAAGTCGAGATGAACTTAGGGAGTATGTTCATGCGAACCAAATCGATGCTTTCGTCAGCGTGCCTGCTGACGGGGAGAGTCTGAATTTTTAGGACTCTACTTAACGAACTAAAGGTAGAAAAGATGAAAAGGCTATCCGTTGCGATTGTGGTCACCCAAGACTTTAGCCCATTTCATTTGTCGGTACCTATGATCGTGTTCAGTGACGCCGTAACAGACGAAAAATATTTCGATCTGGTTCTGTGTTCTGAAAAAGTTGGTACTGTTACTTCTCCTGAGGGTTTTTCAGTCACCGTCACGGCTGACTACGGGGTGCTGCGCACGGCTGACATAGTTATTGTCCCTTTTTGGAGTCATCCAAGTGTTAGGCCAACAGAAGGGCTTTTGGAGGCGTTGGTCAACGCTAAAAAGCGTGATGCCGAAATTGTAGGTCTATGTTTAGGGTCTTATGTTCTTGCTTATGCCGGTATTTTGGACGGTTTGCGGGCTTCAACGCACTGGGAGTATGAGAAAAACTTTCAAGCGTCGTTTCCATTAGTGAAACTCGATGTGAACTCTCTATACGTTGACGATGAAAGTATTATCACTTCAGCTGGTACGGCAGCGGCATTGGATTGCTGTTTATACGTGATTCGTAAGAGGCTCGGGAGCGCGGTCGCGAATCAGATTGCACGACGAATGATTGTGCCACCGCACCGGGATGGCGGCCAGGCTCAATATATTGAACAGCCTATTCCCAGTAGTACCACGGATGAGCGCGTGAACAACCTTATCGACCACTTGATGAAGAATATTGATGCGGAGCTAAATATAGATTCTCTAGCAGAATACGTGTGTATGAGCCGTCGCAGCTTAACAAGACACTTTATGAAGGTTACAGGTGTAAGCGTCGGGAATTGGATTATCGCTGAGCGATTGCGCAGAAGCCAATTACTTTTGGAGTCTAGCAATTTGACCATAGAACAGATTGCCGAAAAGGTCGGATTTCAGTCCGCCATTACCTATCGCCAGCATTTCAAGTTAAAGTACAACGTCAGCCCTAGCGAGTGGCGTAAAACTTTTCAGGTTAGTTAGTTTTTTATACGGAGTTTATATGTGCGAAGCAGCTAATGCAGCCGTTGTTGAGAGGTTCTATCGTCTGATAGAAGAGAATAAGTATGATGAGGTGGCTGGCCTTTGCCATCCGGAATTTCGTTTTTATCCACAGCTAGACCAAGCTTTATCCGCGAATGAGTTCGTTGCTCAGGAAAAAGCTAATATGGATTCATGCCCGAATTTCACCATGCGTATCCACGAGATGTTCACCAAGGGTAACCAAGTGGCATGCTATGTGATATTCGAAGGTGTACATACCAAGCCTTTTCACGATCTACCGCCCACTGGGAATACTCTACGATTCTCGCTGATGTTTAAACTTTTGGTGGAAGATGGGTTGATCAAAGAAAAACGCGCTCATTATGACTCTCAGGACGTAGTTCGTCAGCTTAGTGCTTGAAGCCACTTGCAAAAGCGGATTAACCAACCTTCGGGTGCGCGAACGAGAGAGGACTAGGCGAAGGGTTCTGTGGGCGTTTGCCAGCTTCCATCCTGGTGATCCGAATGCCTCCGAACTCCTCACCATCCTTGATAGCCTCGACGTCCAAGAGCGAAACGATACCCACTGTAGCGATAAGCCACTCGAAGTCATTGAGGTTCGTAACTGCCACGTGGTGATGCGTCATAACTCCGGAGTCGACATCATCTTGGAGCGCGATATCCCGCTGTCCTGGCGAAAGCGCTTTCTGCAAGCGAGCATCGGATCAACCAGAATTCCTGTTGGGCCCTACGCCATAGACTGGGATAAATTTCTGACTGAGTGGGAGCGCGAGATGCAGCATCTGAAAAATCACCGAGCTTCACAGGCTGCTAACAGCTAGAACGGCTGGTTCGAGCGATGGCGGCGCAAACACAAGCAATCGGTTTAACAGCTGAAAATCGCAGCCACAAACAGGAGTAGCAAGGTGGAACTGCCTTCGTTTTTTATTGATTTTCCTCTCCAGCACTATTGCTCCTGCCCAATCCAAATTACCACTAGGTGATTGACTGATGCCATCAAGACGCTGGAGCTGCTTCGCTACCGTCTCTTTGGCTAACCGATTCACCTATTCGGGTTACCTCCTAAATGCCGAAGGAAGTGCTGAGTAGGCGTTAGCCACACCGAAGCCGTTGCTGACAGTCTGGGTGGAGGGATGAGAGCTTGGTACGGGGAGGAGGAAATCAGGATGAAATGGGGTTGTCCATTTTTGAGATTATCTACGGGTCAGAGTCAGTTTTTCATAACTCACGGGTGGTTCTGCACCTTCACCGTGTGCAGCGTGATATCCACCACATCACCGTCGGCGCCGACCTGGGGCATCTCGATCCAGTCGCCGACCCGCAGCATGTCATTGCTGGTCAGCTGCACGCTGGCGACGAATGACAGCAGGGTGTCCTTGTAGACCAACAGGATCACCGCCGACATCGCACCCAGGCCAGACAGCAGCAACAGCGGCGAACGGTCGATCAGCGTGGCGACGATGATGATCGCGCCAAACACATACAGCACCATCTTCGTCAGTTGCACGTAGCCCTTGATCGAGCGGGTACGCGCATGTTCGGTGCGGGCGTACACGTCCAGCAGGGCGCTGAGCAGGGCATTGAGGCTCAGCACCATGAACAGGATGGTGAACGCCAGGGCGACGTTGCCCAGGAAAATCATGCTGGTCTTGCTCAGTTCCGGCACCAGGTGCAGGCCGAACTGGATGATCAGTGATGGCGTCATCTGCGCCAGGCGATGGAAGACCTTGTTCTGGCGCAGGTCGTTGACCCAGTGCAGGGCCGGTTGGCGCCCGAGCAGTTTGGCCGCGTGCAGGATCAGGTAGCGCGCCACCCGTCCCAGCACCAGGGCGATGACCAGCAGCAACATCAGGGCGAGGCTGGAATGCAGGAGCGGGTGCTGGTCAAGGGCACCCCAGAGGTCTTGGATGTTGACCCAGAGTTGTTTGATGTCCATGGACGAAACGGTTCTTCTATAAAGACACGACGGGACGATTAGAGCATTTAAGCCCGGTCAAGTGACCGTCGATGACAAATCGGCTTATAAAAATGCACCGATTTACCGCCGTTTGTATAAAGAAACTCGGCCTTAGCGCTCGAAACCGTTACCCTATGCAGCTGTTTTTTTGTATTTCTTCGAGGTAGCACCCGTGTTTTCCCAATTCGCCCTGCACGAACGCCTGCTCAAAGCCGTGGCCGAGCTTAAATTTGTCGAGCCAACGCCGGTGCAGGCAGCGGCTATTCCGCTCGCGCTCCAGGGGCGTGACCTGCGGGTGACGGCGCAGACCGGCAGTGGCAAGACCGCCGCGTTCGTGCTGCCGATCCTCAACCGCCTGATCGGTCCGGCCAAGGTCCGCGTCAGCATCAAGACCCTGATCCTGCTGCCGACCCGCGAACTGGCCCAGCAGACCTTGAAGGAAGTGGAGCGCTTCTCGCAATTCACCTTCATCAAGTCCGGCCTGATCACCGGCGGCGAAGACTTCAAGGTCCAGGCCGCCATGTTGCGCAAGGTGCCGGACATCCTGATCGGCACGCCGGGGCGGATGATCGAGCAGTTGAACGCCGGCAATCTCGACCTCAAGGAAGTCGAAGTGCTGGTGCTGGACGAGGCCGATCGCATGCTGGACATGGGCTTTGCCGAAGACGTGCAGCGCCTGGTGGACGAATGCGTCAATCGCCAGCAAACCATGCTGTTCTCCGCCACCACCGGCGGTTCGGGCCTGCGCGAGATGATCGCCAAGGTGTTGAACAACCCTGAGCACTTGCAGCTCAACGCGGTCAGCCAACTGAATTCCACCACCCGCCAGCAGATCATTACCGCCGACCACAACCAGCACAAAGAACAGATCGTCAACTGGTTGCTGGCCAACGAAACCTACGAAAAAGCCATCGTGTTCACCAACACCCGGGCCATGGCCGACCGCATCTACGGTCGCCTGGTGGCCCAGGAATACAAGGCGTTCGTGCTGCACGGCGAGAAAGACCAGAAGGACCGCAAGCTGGCCATCGACCGCCTCAAGCAGGGCGGCGTGAAAATCCTCGTCGCCACCGATGTCGCCGCCCGCGGCCTGGACGTGGATGGCCTGGACATGGTCATCAACTTCGACATGCCCCGTAGCGGCGACGAATACGTGCACCGCATCGGTCGCACCGGCCGCGCCGGCAATGACGGCCTGGCGATTTCGCTGATCTGCCACGGCGACTGGAACCTGATGTCGAGCATCGAGCGCTACCTCAAGCAGAGCTTCGAGCGCCGCACCATCAAGGAAGTCAAAGGCACCTACGGCGGACCGAAAAAGGTCAAGGCCTCGGGCAAGGCCGTGGGTGTGAAAAAGAAAAAGGTCGACGCCAAGGGCGACAAGAAGAAAACCGGCGCCAAGGCCCCGACCAAGCGCAAGACCGCCAACCGCCCGAAGACCGACGCTCCGTCGCTGGTCAGCAAGGACGGCATGGCCCCGCTCAAGCGCCGCAAGCCAGAGGCGCCTGCGGCTGAGTGAAGCGGCGGTAGTGCTTCATGAAAAAACCGGACCTTGGGTCCGGTTTTTTTATGGGTGAAACTCAATCTGCAATTCGGCCAGGACCTGTGGCAAGGGGGATTTGTGGGAGCAAAGCTTGCTCGCGACACAGACGCCTCGATTTCTGAAAGACCGCATCGCCTTCATCGCGGGCAAGCCTTGCTCCCACAAATGTACCCTCGCCACAAAAGCAGGCTGTGGTTAATCACCCAGCCTTCTTCTCCGCCTGCTTCAACTCCTCCAGACGCTTATCGATCAACTGGCACTTATCCGGCAGATCCTTGCTGGCGGTCTCCAGGTTCATTGCCTGCAACTCATCATTGATTTCCTTGGCCTTGGCCGGATTCTGCTCGGTGAGCTTGGACACTTCCTGGGCCAGCTGTTCACGTTTGAGGGTGGCTTCGTCAGGCGTGCAAGCCCAGACGGGCAGGGCGCAGGTCAGGGTGGCTGCGAGGGTGAGTTTCAAGAGGGTTTTCATGGCAGGGCCTCGTATTCCTTGTTGGGCAGGTAATGGGTTGAGGCCGGTCTCGGGTGGAAAGTTCATTGGCCACCGTCCTGATGGCTTTCTTTTTCGTAATTCCCTCGCCGATATTAAACCGTCGTCTACCATGGAAAATGTGACAGGCGGCGCTGTACCTGCAACGCTGGAGTGTTCCTGTCAGATGTTGGATCTTCATTAACTCAAAGGAATGAAAGCGATGAACCTTAGAGCGATATCCAGTCGGCTGGTGTTGTGCCTGTGTAGTTTATTCGCGGTCTCATCAAGTTATGCAGAAAGTGTAGTCATCGCCACTCCGCAAAGAGGTGTGGGGATCGAAGTGGACGTATTCGACAGTCCTGATGCCCTCAATGGAAAACCGTCTGCAACCAGCAACGTGCCATCCACTTCGGTTGGGTTGTTTACCCCCGCGGTGCAATCGTTCAAAGGCAAGATGTATATGTTCTGGGTCAGCGATAGTGATACCGCTCATATCTATTTTTCCACTTCGGCGCAGGGAAATAACTGGTCTGCCCCACAGTCCGTCCCCGTCGCCAATATCTTGGGTAATGTTTCAGTCACGGTGTTCAAGCAAAAGCTGATACTGACCTTTACCGACCAGGCTCAAATAAATAGCATCAGTTCCGAAGATGGCATGACTTGGTCCGACGCTAGCCCTGTCACGGCCTCCAATGATGCGGCCTATAACAGTCCTGTGGTGTACAACGGACAATTGTTTGTCTTCTACTGCGAGGAGGACGACGACACGGTTTACTACGTGACCTCGGACGATGGTCTTCAGTGGAGCCAGCCAAATCTCGGGTTCAAGGCAAACGCTTACAGGGTCCTGAGCATAGTGCCGGTGGTCTATAACGGTGAACTGTTGCTTTACTACTCTTATGACGTTGGCCATTTGGCCGTGCGTGCTTACGACCGCAGTGCTCAGTGGGGCGATGAGCAAACGCTGTCGGGCATCGCCAATGAGCTTCTCCTGAGCCGTGCAACAATGATCGGCAACCGCATTTTCATCAGCAGTGGCACTAATACGTTTGCTTCAACCGACGGAGTCAACTGGAGCCCCTATTTTTCCAAGACGTTCCCCGGGGATTTGACGGGCGCGCCGGGGCTGGGCGTTTCCTATGCCATTACCACGAGCGATCTGACAGCAGACAACCCACAACTGCCTGCGGACCTGGCAACGGGTCTTAGCCATACCGACTATGCGACGTTCGCCTGGCGGAGTTTTTTCGCACTGAACAATACGGCCAAGACCCCGTTGCCGGCTAACCGTGGCGTCGGCAATCCCACCGGCAGCTTTGCCGATTCGGGCAAGGCCTCACAATCTCCCAATCCCTTGTTGTGGCAAACCTTCGCTCACCGTACCGAGCTGTTTCCGGCGGGAAAACAAAAAAACTCCGCTGGCGGTCCTATACGTCCGTTTGGTTCCGACCCGCAATACAGCTACATCAATTTCCCCACTGGGGCGCCCTTGGCGGCTGGCGCCACCTATGCTCATTACAACAATCTGGACGAGGCGACCCAGATAGGTCAGAACGCGATATTTTTCCCGGTCAACCCGCCGAATGCGGCGAAGACAGGAAACGACTATGCACCTTCAAACGACAGCCAGATCCTGTTCGAGGCCAAGGCGAACCCCGTCGTTTACGAATATGCGAAAGGCCTGACCAGTTTCCCGGATACTAATGTAGTGCTGCCCGACGGCGCGGTGGAGGTCAAGGCGGCATGGCGCAAGCTGGCAGACATTCCGGTACAGAATCGCGGGCGCTATCATACAGCGACGGTGGTGACCTACCAGGGCAAAGACGATGCGCCGGTGGCGCACAATGAAGACTACGCGCTGGTTGCCCTGCATATCATCCACAAGACGCCCAACTACCCGACCTTCATATTCGCCACGTTCGAGCATGAGGATGCCCTGACGTTGTCCGATGGCAAGTCGCCGAGCGGACTCTACTACATCGCCAATTACAACGAGATTGCCTACCCCGGTTCCGATACAAATCCCCCAACGGCCACTTTCTCTGACGGCAGCAAAACCCATACGGTTTCTTTACCGAAGGCGGGGCCAGTCGCCAATTCGAACCTCAATCCTCCCGTCTACTCCAACAGTAATGGAATCCCCGAGGGGCAGGCAGGCCCGATTCGTGTCGTTCAACCGCTGACCATTTATTCCGAAGTTGCGGCGGTGAACAACCAGGTCAAGCAACTCATGGATAGCAGCAGTGAGTTCGATAATTCGGTCTGGAAGCACTATCGGCTCAAAGGCGTGCAGGCCATCCCGTCGAGTACTCAAACCGATCCGGATTACTACCTGGCCAATATCATGGTCGAAAGCAGCCAGCCGGGGATTCAGCTGTTTCGTGGGAGCAACGTGTTCCCGATCCCGAATAACAACACCCTGACCAATGCGCGCAACCAGCCGAACATCAAGGTGCCGGTTTATGACCACAGCACCCAAAGCCTGACCATGGGCGGTTGCATGGGGTGTCACGGCATCGCCCAGAGCTCGCTGAAACAAGGTTTCAGCTTCCTGTTCGACGCGATCAATCCCACGTTCAACAACGGTGTTACCGGCTTTGCGGGCCCAGAGACCGTAGGCTTACCTGATCCGCGCACCATGAAGGCAAGGGCGCTGAAATATTCTTTCGGTCCTCGGAACACGGCAGCCGTTGAGGAGGCAAGCAAGTAGTCGTCAACCCTCTGCCCTGCAGGGTATCCGTGCTTTCCGAGGCGAATGCCTAGCTCTTTCATAAAAGAACCGGACCTTGAGTCCGGTTTTTTATGAAGCCCCGCCGATACAAAAATCACCCCCGGCGAACGCTGCTTGTCCGTTTTGTAGGAGGTTTCCAGGTCTGCCTCGGGACCTTTCGTACCTCCGTACCGGAGCCATCCGATTTCAGATGAATGGTTCCAGCAATAGCCTTAAAGCCCAATTCATTTAGTTGACGTCAAAATGATGGCTCATTAATATCGCGCCACTATTTTGATGTCATTTCCATTCGAGGGATCGAACATGTCCTCACCCGCCTTTTGGGCGAGGTTGTGCGTAGCTTTGCTGTGCCTTTCTCCGCTGACCCTGGCTCACGCCGCCCCTACTCCAGGCGAGACTGACCTGATCCGCGAGCGCCAGAACCGTTTGCTCGAAGAGCAGCGTCGTCGCCTGGAGGAACTCAAGGACCTGCCCGGCCAGGAGGCGAAGCCGGCCCAGCCGAGCGCACCTGTCGATACCCGTTGCTTCCCCATCAAGACCATCGAGCTCAAAGGCGCCAACAGTCTTTCCGCCAGCGAGCGCGAGCATCTGCTCAAGCCCTACATCGGCCAATGCCTGGGTGTGCCGCAGCTTAACGAACTGCTCAAAGTCATCACCGACCACTACATCGAAAAGGGGCTGGTCACCAGCCGTGCCTATCTGCCGCAGCAAGACCTGTCCGGTGGGCATCTGAGCGTGCTGGTGGTGGAAGGGCGACTCGAAGGCCTGAAGGGGGCCGAGAACAGCAAGCTGTCGGACCGTGAATTGGCGATGGCTTTTCCCGGCAAGGCCGGTGACCTGGTCAACCTGCGGGAGATCGAGCAGATGGTGGATCAGCTCAATCGCCTGCCGTCGAACCAGGCCAAAATGGAGCTGACCCCCGGCCAGGAAGTCGGTGGCAGTGAAGTGCGGGTCACCAATGAACCGAAAAAGCCTTGGCGCGCCGGGCTGTCGCGCAGCAACGACGGCCAGCGCAGCACCGGTGAACAGCAGTGGGGCAGCAGCTTCGAGTGGGACAGCCCGCTGGGCCTGGCCGACCAGTTGATGCTGCGCGGCGGTCACGATGGGATGACCGATCACCAGCACACCTCCAACAACGCCATGCTTTATTACAACCTGCCTTGGGGCTGGTGGAACGTCAGCTACACCTACAGCCAGAGCGAATACCGCTCGCAAATCCCGGCCAACGGTTTCAATTTCAAGCAGACGGGCGACAGCCAGAACCATCAGGTGCGGGTCGAGCGGGTGATCCATCGCGATGCGCTGAGCAAGACTTCCCTCAACACCGGTCTTTCGTACCTGCGCACCAACAACTTCATCGAAGACAGCAAGCTTCGCGAGAGCAGCAATCGCATCAGCGAGGCGCAGTTCGGGATCAACCACGGACGGCGAGTCGGCAGTGCTTTCGTCAACCTCGACCTGGGCATGCAGGAGGGCATCGGTGCCCTGGACGCCCAGGGCGATCACGACCCGGGCCCTGGCGTGCCGGATGCGCGCTATCGCAAATACACCGCCACCGCCAGCTACCTGCAGCCTTTCAAGCTGTGGGACGAGTCCTTCAGCTTCAGCAGCCTGATGACCGGTCAGCGCAGCGAGGACGTGCTGTTCAGCCCCCAGCGCATGAGCCTGGGCGGGCAATCATCGATTCGTGGCTACAAGGACCAATCACTGTCCGGCGACAGCGGCGGCTACTGGCGCAACGACCTGCGCTGGAGCCGCCCGGTGGCGGTGGAGTGGCTGCGCCCGGTGTTCGCCGAATACGGCACCAGCCTCGGCTATGACCAGGGCGTGATTCGCGGCGACCGCTACAACGGCGGGCAGCACGGGCGCATGTCGAGCAACTCGGTGGAGTTGTTCGCCCGCGGCGAGCACCTGAGCGCCAGTGTCACCTTCGCCCATTCCCTGGAACGCCCGGATGCCCTGACCGAGCGCGAAGCGCCGATCTACTTCCGCATTGATGCATTTCTCTAAATTTTGCTGCAACGAGACCTGAACATGGACGACCGCCAATACGCCTTCCTGGCCCGCCAACCTTCTGCTGTCCTGAAAAACCGAGAGCGGTTTCTCGGCATGCCCAAGCGCGGCCTGGCGTTCCTGTTGGTCAACGTCATGTTCTGGCAACCGCTGTGGGCCCAGGCCGACGGCATTGTCGTCAGTGCACCGGGCACCGGCCTCAGCCAGGCAGGCAACGGCGTACCCATCGTCAACATCGCCAAACCCAACGGCAGCGGGCTGTCCCACAACCAGTTCAGCGACTATAACGTCGGCAGCAACGGCGTGATCCTCAACAACGCCACCGCCCGCACCCAGTCCACGCAACTGGGCGGGATCATTATCGGCAACCCGAACCTCAACGGCACGGCCGCCACCACCATCCTCAACGAAGTCAACGGCGGCAACCCCAGCCAGTTGCGCGGCTACACCGAAGTGGCCGGGCAATCGGCCCGCGTGATCGTGGCCAACCCCTACGGCATTACCTGCAACGGCTGCGGCTTCATCAATACCCCGAAGGCCACCCTGACCACCGGCAAGCCAATCATCGAGAACGGCCAGGTGAGCCGCTATCAGGTCGACCAGGGCAGTGTCGCGATCGAAGGCGCGGGCCTCAACGCCAACAACGTCGACAGTTTCGAAATCATCACTCGCAGCGCCAGGATCAACGCTGAAATTCAGGCCAAGAACCTGACCATCGTCGCCGGGCGCAACGACGTCAACGCCGACACCTTGAGCGCCACGGCCCGCGCCGACGACGGCAGCGCCAAGCCGCAATTGGCCATCGACTCTTCGGCGTTGGGTGGGATGTATGCAGGCGCCATCAAGCTGGTGGGCACCGAGGCCGGGGTTGGGGTGAAGCTGGACGGCAAGCTGATTGCCAGCGGTGGGGATATTCAGCTCGATGCCAACGGCCACCTGAGCCTGGCGCAGACCTCGGCCACCGGCACGATCAACGTCAAAGCCGCGAGCCTCGATGCCCAAGGTCCGGTCTACGCCGGCACCACGTTGAACGCCCAGGCCCAGGGCAACCTGAGCAACCAGCAGAGTCTTGCGGCGCGGGACAGCGTTACGCTGAATGCGGGCGGGCAATTGACCAACAACGGCATCATCGAGGCCGGGGTCAATGCGGACAACACCCGTAACGCGGCGGGGGATGTGAGCCTGACGGCGCAGAGCCTGAATAACAATGGTCAGAGCGTTGTTGCCAGTCGTAACCTCACAGCCAACGTGGCGCAGACGCTGAGTAACCAGGGCGGAACCCTGAGCGGCGGGCAGACCACTACAGTCAACGCCGCGACTCTGGACAATCAAAGTAAAGGACGGGTGCTCAGCAGCAATACGCTGAACATCACCGCCAACACACTGCTCAATACCCAGGGCACAGTCAGCAGCAATGGCAACCTGACGGCCAATGTCGGGCAGTTGAATAACACCAGTGGCGAATTCACCGGCTTGAACGGCGTTACGTTGCGCGTTGCTTCGCTGGACAACGTAGCGGGTCTGGTCGCGGCGGGGCAGGGGTTGGTTATCAACGCCAGCAGCCAGGTGAACAACCGCAGCGGCCGGATCACTTCAAGCAAGAGCGTGCAGCTCAGCGCTGCGTCGATGGATAACACCGCAGGCCGCTTGCTCAGTGACGGTGCGCTCACCGCCAGCATTTCGGCGCAGTTGCTGAATCAGACGGGGTTGCTGTCCTCGGCCGGACTGCTGACCCTCAACGCGGCGAGCCTGGACAACCGTCAGAGCGGCGTCGTCACCACAAGCCAGGCTGCCAGCCTCACCGTAGGCGCGTTGGATAACCGCGGCGGTGAGCTGTCGAGCCAGGGTGCCCTGGCGCTGACCGGCACCGAGTTGAGCAACGGCAACAGCGGCAAACTGATTGCCTACGGCGACTTGCGCTTGACCCTGGAGCGCCTGACCAACCAGAGCCAAGGATTGATCTCCACCCGAGGCGCCCTGGCCGTCAATGCTGGGCAACTGGACAACCGCCAGGGTTCGCTGTACGCCCGGCAAGGGATGAACCTGGACCTGCGCGGGCAACTGCTCAATGCCCAAGGCAGCCTCAAAAGCGACACCAGCGCCAGCGTCAAAGCCGCCGGTATCACTAACGATGCGGGCCAGTTGACCAGCGTCGGTGCGTTGAACATCGACAGCGCCGCGACCCTGAGCAACCTCGGCGGTAGCGTGATCAGCGGCGACACGCTGGCACTGAAGGCCGGTCAGGTGAACAACACCTCCGGCCGCATCGCCAGTGCCAAAGCCCTGAATGCCAGCGTCACCGGGCTGGAGCAACAGAACGGCCAATTGGTCAGCAACACCAGCCTTTCCCTCGACCTCAACCATGGGCAATTGAACAACCAGGGCGGGCTCATCAGCACCCCCGGCGCGCTGCTGTTGAACAACCTCGCCGCCGTGAACAACCGTGACGGCGAGATCTCCAGCGACAAGGCCTTCAGCCTGAATGCAAACAGCCTGGACAACAGCGCCGGCAAGGTCGTCAGCAAACAGGGCCTCAACCTGACCATTGCCCAGGCGTTGAACAACGCCCAAGGATGGGTCTCGGCCAATGGCCTTGCCGTGCGCGCAGCCAGCCTGGACAACAGCAGCGGCACCTTGAGCAGCGACGCCGACCTGAGCGTGAACGTCGACGCAACGCTGACCAACTTGGAGGGCGAAGTGTCCAGTGCCGGTCTGACCCGGCTCAACGCGATGACCCTGAATAACCGCAACGGTCAGGTGCTGGGCGATAACGCCTTGAATATCAGCTTGGGCGGTGCGCTGGACAACCGCGAGGGCGTGCTCGGTTCGGGCAAGGTCGTGGACATCCAGGCCGCGAGCCTGAACAACGGCAACGCTGGCCAGGTGATCAGCGACGGCAGCCTGAGCGCACGCATCAGCGGCCTGCTGGACAACCAGAGCCAGGGCGAAGTGATCGCCAAGGGCGCACTTGACTTGCAAACCGGTAGCCTCGACAACCGCGGCGGTCGCCTCACCGGGGTCGACCTGCTGACCGTGCGCAGCGATTCGCTCGACAACCGTGGCGGCAACATCCGCGCCGACAAAGCGCTGCAACTGACGGTCGCGCAACTGGACAACCGCAACAACGGGATCGTCACCGGCAAGGCCGGCGTCGGTGTCGAAGTCACGCGGCTGGACAACAGCGGTGGCCTGCTGAGCAGCGTCGGCCCGCTTAGCTTGAAGGCCAATGAGGTGCAAAACGCCCTTGGCCGCATCTCCAGCCAAACCGACCTCGCCGCGCGGATCGATACCCTGCAACAGCAGGGCGGCGCGCTGGTCTCGCAAGGCAACCTGAGCCTGACCGGCAGCGTTCTGGATAACCGCAACGGTGGCTTGGTCGGCACCACAAAAGCGCTGGATTTGCAGGTTGGGCAGGTCGATAACCGGGCGGGCGAACTGTCCGCAGGGCTGGACGTCAAGGTCGGCGGTCAACGGCTGCAGAACAGCGACGGCGGCAAACTGATTGCCGGCAGCGCGCTTGAATTGAAAGTCGCGCAACTGATCAACCAGAACAAGGGCCTGATCCACGCCCAAGGCCGCCTCACGCTCACAGGCAGTACGCTGGACAACAGCGGTGGCGCACTCAGCAGCCTGAATGCTTTGGTGATCACACTCGACAACGCATTGTTGAATAACAAAGGCTTGATCAGCAGTGAAGGTGAACTGACCGTCAACGCCGGCAGCCTCGACAACGCCGCTGGCAGTCTGGGCAGCGCCGGTGCGTTGTCCATCGTCAGCCAGGGCGGGCTGGTCAACCAGGGCGGCTCCATCAGCACCGACGCTGGCCTGAGCCTCAAAAGCGCCAGCCTGGACAATAGCCAGAAAGGCCTGATCTCGAGCAGCGCCGCCACTGAGGTCCGCACTGGCGCTTTCAATAACAGTCAAGGTGGCCGCCTGACCTCGGGCAACACCCTCAAGCTCACCGCCGCTCAGGTGAACAACGCCGCCGGCCGTATCGCCAGCAGCCAGGCCTTGAGCGCATCGGTCACCGGGCTGGATCAACAGCAAGGGGAGTTGTTCAGCAACACCAGCGTCAGCCTGGACATGAACCAGGGCCAGTTGAACAACCAGGGCGGCCTGATCAACGCCCCGGGCCTGTTGCTGCTGAGCAACCTCAAGGACGTCAACAACCAGGGCGGTGAAATTTCCAGTCGGCTAGCGTTCACCCTGGCGGCGCGGAACCTCGATAACAGCGGCGGCAAGCTGCTCAGCAATCAAGGCCTGGTCCTGAGGACAGCCCAAGCCCTGAACAACGCCAACGGGATCATCTCGGCCGCGTCCGTGGACAGCCACAGCGCCAGCCTGGATAACAGCGATGGCCTGGTCAGCAGTCTCGATCAGCTCGATTTGAACGTAGATACCCTGCTCGACAACCAGCGCGGTTCGCTGATCGCCGACGGCGCGCTGGCATTGAACGCTGATCGCCTGGACAACCGTGCCGCCAGCATCGCCGGCAAAGCCGGGCTCAACGCTACCGTCACCGCGCTGGATAACCGTCAAGGCACGCTGGTCAGTACCACGGACCTGACAGTGAAGGCCTCCCGCCTCGACAACCGCCAGGCCGGTTTGATCGGCGCGACAAAAGCGCTGGATATCAACGTTGACGACCTCGACAACCGTGGCGGCGAGCTGAGCGGTAACACCGGCGTCACACTGGTGAGCAAAAACCTCGACAACAGCGACAGCGGCCAAATATTCGCCGGGCAAAGCCTGAAGCTCACCGTGGACAAGCTGCTCAACCGGACCAAAGGCCTGCTCAGTGCCAAGACCCAATTGAGCCTCGACGGCGGTTCCCTGGACAACAGCGGCGGCTATCTGGTCAGCCAGCAGAACCAGCGCATCGACCTCAGTGGCGACCTGATCAACAGCCAGGGTCAAATCAGCAGCGAAGGCGCCCTGGACGTCAGCGCCGCCAACCTGACCAACACCGACGGCAGCCTGTCCAGCGCCGCCAACCTCACCGTTAAAAGCCTGGGCCGCCTCGACAACCAGGGCGGCGAACTGGTGACCGACGGCGCGTTGTCGCTCAGCGGCACGGCCCTGGACAACCGTCAGCAAGGCAGCATCAGCGGCAAGGGCGCGGTCAACGTCACCACCGGCGCGTTCGACAACAGCCAGAACGGACGCCTCAACAGTGGCAGCACGCTGAACCTCAAGGCGGCCCAGGTCACCAACCAGGACGGCGGCCGCATCGGCAGCCAGGGCGCGTTGACTGCCTCGGTTTCCGGCCTGGATCAGCAGGGCGGGCAGTTGTTCAGCAACACCTCGCTGAGCCTGGACTTGAACAACGGCCAGCTCAACAACCAGAACGGCCTGATCAACGCTCCCGGTACGTTGCTGCTGAAAAACCTCCTCGGTGTGAACAACCAGGGCGGTGAAATCTCCAGCGCCCAAGCCTTCACCCTGACGGCACAAAACCTCACCAACGATGGCGGCCGGCTGCTCAGCAACCAGGGCCTGACCCTGCACGTCGCCCAGGCGCTGAGCAACGTCAAAGGCATGATCGGCGCGGCAACCGTCGATGCCCACGCCCAAAGCCTGAACAACAACGGGGGTGTCCTCACCAGCCGCGGCAACCTCGTCCTGGCGATCGATCAGCAACTGGATAACCAGGCCCAAGGTCTCATCAGCGCCGCGCAATTGCTCACGCTCAACAGCGGCGATTTGAACAACCAGGGCGGCAGCGTGTTGGCCAGCGGTGCCTTGCTGCTCAACGCCATGGCGCTCAACAACAGCGCCAACGGCCTGATCAATGCCCAGGGTGACCTCACGCTGACTGCCAACGCGCTGGACTCCAGCGACGGCGGCGAAGTGTCGGCCAAGGGCGATATGAACCTGACCCTCGCGACGCTCACTCAAAACGGCGGACGTCTGTTGGGCGAACAAGCCATGGCGCTGAACCTGGGCGGCCATGACCTGAACAACCGCAATGGCCTGATCACCGCTAAAGGTCCGCTGACCTTCAACGGCCTGCGCAACCTGAACAACCAAGGCGGCGAAATTTCCAGTAGCCAGAGCTTCACGCTCAGCGGCCAGACACTCGATAACAGCGGCGGCAAACTGATCAGCAGCCAAAGCCTGAGCCTAAAGGGCGGTAGCTTGGTCAACCAGAACGGCTTGATCTCTGGATGGCAAGACTTGCAGGTCAGTGGCAGCAGCCTGGACAACCGCAACAACGGCACGCTCTCCAGCCGCAATGGAGACGTGGGCGTCACCCTCAGCGGAATTCTGCTCAACAGCGCTGCCGGTGCCCTGGTCGGCCAGAAAAAACTCACTGTCAGCGCCGCCAACCTGGATAACCGGGGCGGGATTCTGTCCAGCGGTGGCGACCAGACCCTGACCGTCACTGGCGGTTCGCTGAACAACGCCCAAGGCGGCTTGATCGACAGCGGCGCCATTCTGGTCATGAAGGCCATGACCCTGGGCAATGCCGGCGGCACCGTCAATGCACAGCAAGTCCTGAGCTTCACCGGCACCAGCCTGGACAACAGCGGCGGCAACCTGATCGGTAATGCCGCCGTGACCCTGGATTTGCTCGGCGCCCTGACCAACACCAATGGCAAGCTCGCCAGCGCCGGCCCGCTGCGGGTCGCGCGCGCCACGCAGATCAACAACCAGGGCGGCCAGATCGCCAGCCAGGGCCTGCTGACCCTGCTCACCGGCGGCCTGGACAACCGCAATCGCGGCACCGTCGCGGCCAATGATTCGTTGGTCTTGAATACCTCCGGCGTCGTCCAGAACGATGCCGATGGCTTGATCTACAGCCAGAACGGCGGCGTGGAAATCGACGCGGCCAGCCTTACCAACGGCAAGGGTGTGGTGCAAAGCCAAGGAGGGTTGAAACTCACGGTCGATGCGGACATCGATAACCAGAGCGGTCGAATCCAAGCCAAGGCCGGCGATGTGACCGTAGCGGGTCGCCATTTTGATAACCGTGGCGGCGTCCTCGCCAGCCTGCAAGGCCTGCTCACCACCCAACTGACCGGCGTGCTGAAAAACGGCTACGACCTGAACAACAACCGCCAGGGCGGCATCACCCAGGCTCAGCGCCTGAACCTGATCGCACGCGGCGGCCTCGACAACTACGGCGGGCGCATCTCCGCACAGACCGGCGACGCCACCGTCACCACCGGCAATTTCGACAACCGCAACGGCGGCCTCTATGCCAAAGGCAAGATCAACGTCAGCGCCAACGATTTCGACAACAGCGGCGACAACGACGGCCAGATCGCCGGCAGCCAGATCGACCTGGACCTCACCGGCGCGTTGAACAACCGCCTGGGGATTATCGAGAGTGACAGCACCCTGGCGATCAAGGCCGCGAGCCTGGATAACCAGACCGGGCAGTTGCGTGCCTTGGGTGGGAGCGGCACGACCAACTTCCAGATTGGCGGCCTGTTCGATAACCGCAATGGCACGCTGGAAACCGCCAACAATGGCTTGATCCTCAACGCCGCCAACTTCCAGAACCAGGGCGGCAGCCTGTTACACGTGGGCAGCGGCAACTTTGATATCTCCACCGCCAACCTCACCAATGCCGGCGGTAGCCTCGTCACCCGCGGCGGCTTGACGCTGACCGCCGACAGCTGGACCAACAGCAGCGTGATCCAGGCCGGACGCCTGACCGTCAACGTGAACAACCTGACTCAGACCGGGACCGGGCAGTTGCTGGCTTCTACCAGCCTGGTGGGGAACGGGGGGAATTGGAGTAACGATGGGCTGATTGCCAGTGATGGTTCGATCAGTCTGGCGTTGGGGGGGAGCTACGGAGGCAGCGGGCGGATGTCGAGCCTCGGGGGTATCGACCTGACCGCAGCGCAACTGAATTTGGGCGCGGCTTCCAGCATCGCTGGCGGTGGCGACACCACGGTAAACATCAGTGGGCAACTGATCAATGCCGGGCGTCTGACCTCCAGTACAAACCTGACCGTCCAGGCCGGGAACCTCATCAATTCTGGAACCCTGGGTTCGGCCCGGAACCTCGTATTGAAAACCCCTTCGCTGCTCAATGACCGCGGGTTGGTATTCAGCGGTGCGGACATGACGCTGGGCGTGAGCAACTTCACCAACCAGAGCGGCGATCTTTACGGGTTGGGGAATGTTTTGATGGGTGGTTATGGCGGCGCCGCACGAGCCGCCAGCGTGAACAATGTCTCCGGCTCGATGGAGAGCGGCGGCACATTCACGATCAACGCCGATGGGTTCCAGAACCGTACCGAGGGCGCGGTGGCGTCTGGTGGGCGCAAGCTGATTTCGGGGTTTATCGCCAATATATGTAATGACTGCAAAGGGGACTATTACACCTTCACGCTGGCGGCCCGTGAGGTCTTTGAAAGTGTTGACAACGACACCAGTGCCTCGGCGCTGCTAACGGCCGGCAAGGATTTCGTGTTCCAAGGCAGCAGCTTTCTCAACAGTAAAAGTACGGTGAGCGCTGGCGGCAATATCAACATCGTGGCCGACAACGTACAGAACATCGGTGCGCAGAACGGAACCATCGAGCGCACGCGCATGTACCAAGTCGCAGGTATGAGTGACGGCGGTACCGGGCGGTTCTTCGCCAACGTCCTGACCCCTTACAACCAGCGCAATAACCCTGATTTCCCATATGTCTATTACCTTGATCTGGACGGGAATATTCACAAAGCTATCCCCAAATCGACTCGCTACAGGGAAGGGGGGCGAGACGGTGAATCGTTTTCCGTGGTGGCTCTTACAGATGTCGATACAGGGGCCACTGTCAAAACACGTGGAGACTACAACCTCGTACTGCCCGGGCTGAGCTACGGTTTCGAGAACACCACGCAATCCCAGTACGACCCGAACAACCTGCTTCAGATGCCAAACCTGGATCAGTACAACCTTCTAAGTGACATTGAAATCGTCAAAGACAGTTCCGGCGCTGCAAGTACAGTCGGCAGCCGTAACGCCGTCATCCAGGCCGGCGGTAACGTCTCGATCACCGCAACCAAAGACCTGCAGAACAGTGTCATCCATGAGGACTACGCCGCCAGTGGCGGTACCAATAAAGTGGCGAACACCCAGGCAAGCGGAACCGGCACCACCGTCGTAAGGATCAACAATCAGCTGCCACCTGATCGCGCCCAGCAGCAGGTGAACCCGCTGAGCCTTCCTGGCTTCGCCTTGCCCTCCGGGCAAAACGGTCTGTTCCGCTTGAGCGGCCAAGGAGGTTCGGCTCAACAGGCCACCCAGGCCAGCACCGGCTCGCAAAACTGGAGCATGGGCAGCGCCTCGATTAGCACCCGCCAGCGCCAGCAAGACCTGCCTGATGCTCAAGCCCGTGATGTCCAGGTAGGTGCTATCGCGGCGGTGGGCACCAGTGATCGGCAACTGGCCCTGATCGCTCGTCAAGCCAACGACAGCAACGTGAGCGCCAGTACGCTCAACGTCAGCGCGCCCGTTGAAGGCAGCCACTCGCTACCAATGCCAAGTCGCAACGGCGGCGTCGGCGCCGGGACTCAAGTGGCCGCCGTGAATGTCACGGGTACCAACCTGCTCCCTACGGCACAGGTCGTCCCACAGGTGGGCAATGCGGTGGATACGCCAGCCGCCAGCCAGGCGGTCGTGCGCGTTCAAGGTGTACCGGAGACTTCCTTCAAGTCCAATCCGCAGAAGTACCTGATCGAAACCAACCCCGTGCTCACCGACCTCAAGTCGTTCATGAGCTCGGACTACCTGCTGCAAAACCTCGGCTACGACCCGGACCAAAGCGCCAAACGCCTGGGCGATGGCCTCTACGAACAGCGCTTGATCCAACAGGCGGTCGTTGCCCGCACCGGCCAGCGTTTCATCGACGGCCAGACCAGCGACGAAGGCTTGTTCAAATACCTGATGAACAACGCCATCGCCAGCAAGCAGGAGCTCGGCCTGTCGGTGGGCGTGACGCTGACTTCGGAACAAGTCGCCGCGCTGACTCACGACATCGTCTGGCTCGAAGAGCACGAAGTGAATGGTGAAAAAGTTCTGGTGCCGGTGCTGTACCTGGCCCAGGCCGAAGGCCGCCTCAGGCCTACCGGTGCGCTGATCGCCGGTAATGACGTGACGCTGATCGCCGGCCAAAACCTCGATAACGTCGGCACCCTGCGCGCCGCCAACAACCTGTCGGCGACCGCAGGCAGCGACCTGGTCAACAGTGGCTTGATCCAGGCCGGTAATCGTCTGGACCTGTTGGCGGTCAACAACATCGCCAACCAGGCTGGCGGGATCCTCGCCGGGCGTGACGTCAACATCAAGGCGGTGATGGGGGACGTCGTCAACGAGCGTACCGTGACCACCGCAAACTACAGCCGGCGACAGGACTTCATGGACAGCGCCGCCCGTATCGAGGCTGCCAATGATCTGGACATGGGCGCCGGACGCGATATCAAGAGCGTCGGCAGCGTCATGGTCAGTGGGCGTGACACCACGATCGATGCCGGCCGGGACGCGATCATCGTCTCAGCCCAACAGGAAAGTGCCAGCAACAATGGTGTCCGCAAAAGCGCGGTGACGCAGTTCGGCTCCAGCGCCCAAGCAGGTCGTGACCTGATCGTGAACGCTGGCCGGGATCTCAACGTCATCGCCAGCCAACTCGGGGCCGAGCGCAACGTCGCACTGACTGCCGGGGAGAATATGACCATCTCCTCCGCGGCCGACGAAACCCACTCTTATTCCAAAACGAAAAAAGTCACCACCCAGGAAGATCACGTCAAACAGATCGGCAGCGCCATCACCGCCGGCGGTGACGTGACGATGGGGGCCGGAAAAGACATGGCCATCATCTCCAGCCGCATCAGCGCCGGGGACGAGGCTTATCTGGTGGCGGGCGAAAACCTCGACGTATTGGCGGCGCAGGACAGTGACTATTCGCTGTACGACAAGAAGAAAAAAGGCAGTTGGGGGAAAAAGAAGACCAAGCATGACGAGGTGACCAAGGTCACGAACGTGGGGAGTGAAATCACTGCGGGCGGTGATCTGACGTTGGTCAGTGGTGATGACCAGCGGTATCAGGCTGCGAAGTTGAACAGTGGGGGTGACCTGACTGTGCAGAGTGGGGGGGCGATTACCTTTGAGGGTGTGAAGGATCTGGTCCAGGAGACGCATACCAAAAGCAATGGCGATGCGTTCTGGACCTCATCGAAAGGAAAGGGCAACACCGACGAAACCCTGCGCCAGACCCAGATGGTGGCCGCCGGCAGCATCATGATCAAGGCGGTCGATGGGCTTCATATCGATGTTACGCAGGTCAATAAGGAAACGGTCAGCCAATCCATCGATGCGATGGTCAAGGCCGATCCGAAACTGGCCTGGCTGAAAGAAGCCGAAGCACGGGGTGACGTGGATTGGCGGCAAGTGAAGGAGATTCACGAGTCGTTCAAGTACAGCAACTCTGGGTTGGGGCCTGCTTCGCAGTTGATCATAGCGATCATGATGTCCGTGGTCATGGGCCCGGCAGGTCTGGGCGTGGTGAGCGCAGGCGCTGGTGGGGCTTTCGCCACCAGTCTGGCAACTACGGCGGTGACCAGCACCATTAACAACAAGGGCAATCTTGGGGCTGCATTTAAGGAAACGTTTAGTGCGGATAGCCTGAAAGGGGCAGCCATTGCGGGGGTTACTGCGGGCGTACTCAATTACGCGGACGAAAATTGGTTCGCGGCCGCCTCGCAAGGTTCGAAGTCGGCGAACCTGCTGACCAGCAATAACTTCACTGACGTTGCAATACGGACTGGGGGCCGAGCGGTGCTCTCCAGCGGCATCTCGACTGCCATTGGGGGAGGCAGTTTTGGGGACAACCTGAGTGCCGCGCTGATGGGCGAGGCGGGCAGTGTGGCGATGGCCACGGGGTTTAACTGGGTGGGCGATAACATCAAGTTCCCAGATGGCGGATTTCAGAAAATCGTTGCACACGCGATCATGGGGGGCCTGCTGGCTGAAGCCATGGGGAGTGACTTCAAAACGGGGGCGGTCGCCGCTGGTTTGAATGAAGCGCTGATTCCCGGCATGACCAAAATTGCGAATGGAAACCAAGAGCTGCAGGTGATGCTGTCGCAGCTGACCGGTTTATTGGCCGCGGCTGCGGTCGGAGGCGATGTGGGTACCGGTTCGAAGATTGCCGAGAACGCGACTACCTTTAACTACCTGTTCCATGCAGAGCTGCTCGAAAGAGAACAGAAGCTCAACACCTGCGCCTCACCAACGGATTGTCAAGCTGTCAGGGACTACTACAACAACCTCGATGCGACTCGGAACAGAGAGTTCGGCCAGTACTGCCAGCAGAACCCGACGGCTTGTTTGCAAGTGACCAGGCAACTGGCGGATGAGATTCCGGCCAATGAGAAATTGCTGCATGACGGCAGAAGCGCCGGGCTCGATCGCTCGGCAGCACTTTGGGAACTTACTAGAAGTAACGAGCGGGCCATCAACATCGGCATCGTCGAGAAGACGCGCACCGAAAACGGCGATGGGGCTGCCTTCCTGGCGGAGCTTGCGTCGGATGGATTGAATCCGGACCGTGGTTTGTTCGCGTCGACGGCTGGGGGGAAGGGTGGTACAACCGGGGTTAAGGTTGGGGTTGTAGGGAATGATGGTGCGAAGGGTGGGGCAAAGACGCCACAAACCCTAGAGCAGATATCTAATCCTCCTCAGGGGCCTGTAATTCCATCAGGGTGGGTCAGTCGGCCGGGGAAAAACGGAGGGGAAATATATTTTCCACCCGGGACCGATCCTGCTAAAGGGGAGCACATTCGAGTAATGCCCCCAGGTTCATCACCTGTGCCCGGATATGAGAATGGATACTGGCGTTGGCAAAACTCCGGCAAACAACCAATGAACCCCGCGACAGGAAAACCTGGGAAGGGTCAGGGCGACACACATGTTCCTCTTCCCCCCGACACTTTACCGCCGGTTCGGCGTTGAACTTGAGGTTTGACATAGGTGACGTATGTACGCATTGCCCGATGATTTTGATTTTTTGCTATTGTCCGAGTGTTACTTGGAAATGGTTAGTTTTGGGGTGGCAATCACCAAATTGGAATTTGCACGTCCGCAAGTGGCCCCAGGTGTGCCTCCATATAAAGTCTCTTTCTGTATAGAAGGAGGGTTGACGTATGAGGTCGGGGGCACTTTAGGGCGGCGAGAGTTTTCTGATTCGTATACGAGTGCGCCTTTACTGGACTTTTTATTACAAGATGTCGCGTCGGTTAAAGAGTTTGAAGGCGCAGGGTTGAAGATAACATTCCATTCTGGCGACACGATCGTCGTTGAGGCTGATAGTGGTAGTGGGTATGAGGCCTATTCAATTTATTTGGATTCCGGTGATGTTGTAGTGGTTTAGTTTGCAAATAGATCTCCATTCTCCTGTTTTCATCGAGGTAGGATGAAGCGAAAAGAAGCGAAAAGGGGACAGATTTATTTTATGAGGTCAGAGGGGGTGGGTTTGTTGGCTTACTCGGTGTTTTAAAATAAATCTGTCCCCTTTCTCAATACCGGCATAGTAGAGAAGTCCCGCTCTGAAAATGGCGAGGTAGTGGGGCTGCTGACGGGCGTTACTCTGGATGCGTTGTACCCGGATCTGTTCGCATCGACTGCTGGGGGGAAGGGTGGTACAACCGGGGTTAAGGTCGGGGTTGTAGGAAGTGACCGAAAAGATGGAATGCTGGGTGCCCAGGGTGTTCAAACTGCAAGTAAGACAATCTGGAAAGGGGATGGTAAAGAGCGTTTGGATGTTGAGAATCCCAACCCAGGCCAGCGTCCTGGTCAGCTTCATTACCAAGACAATAAAGGGAATAAATATTTGTATGATCCTCAATCTAAGTCGTTTCCTAATGCGCCAAAATCGGTTAATCAGTTGCTGAAGGACTCAAGGTTTTCGCAGGCAATCGATAAAGGCATGACAAAGTATCTGGGGGTGAGTCGTGAATGAAATGAATGAAAAAATGAGTGAGGAGTTGGCGGGGATTAACTTTTCAGGGCGAAAACTTCCTTCGGCTTTGTTTGGTCTTGTGGCTCAGGGGTTCGATGAGAGGGACGGTTGTTTTTTTATTCGTGCCCTTGCTGGTAAACAAACCAATGCCGCCCTAAAGGACTTTCCGGATCGGACTGGGTGGGAGTGCTTTGTAAATTCTCTGCATGTTGATGATTATGTGGCCACGGATTATCTCGCCAATGCATGTCTTCTTGTAATGGCAGTATTTAAGGAGTGGCGGTTTAGAGAGGAAGATGGGATATATCAGGCGATTATCTCAAATGATGAGTACGGCGCAACTGTAAAGTTTCATCTTTTACGCGATGGTGCGTTTTGGCTTGGAAGCCATCTTGATGGGTATGAGGAGGCGATTTTATTACTGGATTCTTGCGGGGGGGAAGAATTTATCGGCTATTATGTTTCGGGGTTTGAAAAAGGGGACTAATGAAAAAGGGGGCAGATTTGAATGGCACTTCCTTAGCGGAAAAAGGGGACAGATTTATTTAGGTCAGGAAAATAAATCTGTCCCCTTTTTCCACTTTTCGGATGGCAAGGTTCTTCAAACAACGATTGACGATTTGAAATCTGGAAAGCTTTCTCCAGCTGATTTGCCAGCCGTACGAGTGTTTGAAAAGGACGGTTTAATTTATAGTTTAGACAATCGTCGAGTTTTAGCCGCGTCAGCGGCCGGCGTACCAATCAAAATAGTTCCCGCTACTGAGGCCGAGATAGCCGCTGAGATTGGTAGGAAAATGACTACGCCAAACAACGGGTCTATAATTTGTGTTCGTGGTATTTGTAAATAGGTGATTTATGGAATTAGATAAAATGATTGAGCGTATGGATACTAGAGAGGAGTTTGCAGATTTTATCTGTAAGCTCAAGGAGGACTTGGAGCTGAATCCCAGTGAGTGGGAGAATCCTACATTAGAAAGATTTTTGGACGCCATGGAAGCTTGGGTTAGAGCAATGAATTATTACGCTAAAAATTCTGGTGATGAGAAAGCTCTTACTCCTAGCTGGCAGACATTTGCGAAGATACTTTTTGCCTCGAAGATCTATGAGTGAAAAAGAGGGGGAAAGGGATAGATTTGAATGGCACTTACTTAACGGCTAACTAGCTGATGCGACTGCGAAAAAATGAAAAAAGGCTGGCCTTGGTCTACAGAAAAAGGGGACAGGTTTGAATGGCACTTCCTTAGCGAATAAGCGCTTGAACTGAAAGCGAAAAATGAAGAGGGGCTGGTCTTGGTCTACGGTGATAGTTGCGAACACACCGATCAAGCAAGGGCACGTGGGGGTAACTAGTTTTGTGTAAACGAGATTTTTTAATTTTTACAAGGATTTATCAATGCGCTATTTCGGCTCGTCTCTCCTCTTGGTCATGACATTGCTTCTGTCAGCCTGCAACACCACCCCTTACGACAAAGCCACTATCTACTACGACCGAATACAGTTCCCCACTCAACTGGTCAAAGATTATCCAGAGCTGACCGGCCCCATTCTTCAGCATGGCCGGTGTTCCGTGATCATCTCAACCCCCGGTTCGAGCACAGGCACCTACTATTTCTGCACTTATGCACTGACCGCCAATGACCTGTATGTGCAGGGATGGGATGCCAAAGCCCTGAAATATGTCGAAATCGCCCACGTGGAGCTATCGGCGCTTAGAAAAGTCGCCCTGCATACCTTCTTTCGTACCAGTCAGCTCCAGTTAACCGAGGATCGGCGTCAGTTGGCGCTGAGCGCGTCTATTGATGAGGGCGGTTATATTGATTCGGCGGCCACGGAGCGCTTGTTCGATGCGATCAAAAACAAAGGAGTGCCCGTGGTGAAAAGCGAAGGCATGATCAACCCCCCAGCTCCGCCTTCGCCGATGATCATTCCGATCGTTATTCCAAAGTAAAAGGGGCGGGGCAGGCTTAGAGCGGGCGATGACCCGATGTCTTGAGGATCAAAAACATGACTATCCACGGCTTTCGACCCCAAAGAAGAAATACGCGGGACGCTGGTCGATCATGGCGAACGGCAACTGGCGCCTGACATTTCAATTTCGCGACGGAAATGCTTATGTCTTGGACTATGAGGATTACCACTGATGAACTTGCACAACCCGCCCCATCCTGGTGAGTTCATTACCGAGATCTATCTGGAGCCGAACAGTATCAGCGGGCGTGAGCTGGCAGAAAAGCTTGGAGTGGCCTCTTCGACCCTGAGCCTCGTCTTGAAGGGGACTAGCCGCGTTTCGCCTGAAATGGCGCTGCGGCTGTCGATAGCGCTTGGCCGCTCGCCGGAAAGTTGGCTGGCCATGCAGGATGCTTACGATCTGTGGGTGGCCCGTCAACATGTTGATTTGCAGCAGGTAGAAAAACTCGCTTTTGCATGATTCATTCGCCGGCCAGTTCGGTCATCCCTTTGGGCGCGTGCGACTATCTCCATCGCTTTGGCGAAATAGCTCGCATTGCCGGTTTTCAGGGCATCGCTTATAAACTCCGCAATGGCCTCGGAAGTACTGAGGTATTCTGCGGGGTCAAATTCTGTAAAAGTCTCAGTCATTTTGTACTCTCCACACGTTTGAAACGGGCGACCCTAAGGTCGCCCGTTTTCATTACTCAGCAGCCTGCGCCCGCAACCGCCTCCCAATCACATCCATCACATCACACCCATCGCGCAACGCTATCGTCAGCATTTTGCAGAAGTCGGAAAGCACCACCGTATCGGAGCTGATATCAGAGCGGAACGCGATGTTCTCCAGCACCTGGGTCACGGTGCGGATGCGGTAGTCGGCGGTTTCGAAAAGGACATCCAGCGGGGCTTCGGTATCGATGAGCAACGTTGCAGGGACGCAGTCGATGCCAGTGATGGGCATATATCGATTCATTTTGAAGATCTCTGTTTGATTGGCTGAAAGCCATCACTCAGTCGTCGCCAAACGATTGGGTGGTGGCTGTGCGCAGGTTGGCGAACCGGTTACAGAGAAAACCGGCAGATCCGAAGATCTCCCGCGCACAGCCGCCGTGGAATATAGCGGCTTTGCGGGTGCGTCGGTACCTGCAATTAGCCGGTAGCTTTCGCATTCTCTGTAATCGAGTCGCCAAACCCGAATCGCCTTTTTAGGCGACGAGGGACTATAGGCTGGCTGGCTCCAGTGCCACAAGACACCGCTTTCCGAGCGTCACGTAGGACGTTTGGCCCGGTATTTGTCGGCTTAACGCAGGCGACTGCTGCGCAGTCGAGCGGGAGCAAGCTCCCTCGCCACGGGGATGGTGCTCGACTTGGTTGGTTTGTGCATCAGCCAGGAAGCAACTGTGGGGACCTTCGTATTTATCGTGGCGACGGCTTCAGTCCTTGCTTCCCTCTTCCTGTCCCCCTGTTCCCTCAGAGATCTGCTTGTCATCCTATCTGTCCGTTTCGAAGGAAGTTTCCGGTTCTGCACGGGATCTTTCATACCTTTATACGGGAGGCGTCTGATTTCAGATGAGCGGCTCCGACAGTACTCTTCGGGATGGAGGCGTCCCGCGCCGAGTGCCGAATGAAGCTCCAGCGCCTGTGTTAATTCCAATTTTCGCCAGTCAGCCGAGGGCTGTGTCACCGAGCTATCCGGGGCTGTGCATTTCTGCCGAGAGGCGTATTGTGTATGTACATAAGTAAAGACATAAAGCCCCATGCTGTTTGAATGGGACGAAGCCAAGAACCGGGCCAATATTCTTAAGCACGGTATCGACTTCAACGACGTGCCGGGCATCTTCCATCATCCGATGCTGGCCGTGCGCGATGACCGAATGGACTACGGCGAAGAGCGCTGGATTGCCGTCGGCTGGATCAAAGAGTTGATTGGCGTAGTCGTGTATACCGAGCGGCGAGGCAATGTGATCCGCATCATTTCCGCCCGAAAAGCCACTAAGCAGGAGGCCATACGTTATGTCGAAAACATCGAAAACTGACTGGGAGCGCTTGGCCAAGTTGAATGACACGGACATCGATACCAGCGATATCCCCGAACTGGATGAGGACTTCTTCCGTCGCGCCGAGCTGCGTGTGCCGGTAAAGCAGGCTGTGACTATTCGCCTCGACGCCGACGTGCTGGAGTGGTTCAAGGGGCAGGGCGCGGGCTATCAGACACGCATCAATCAGCTTCTTCGCCAATACATGCAGGCTCAGCAGGGCCATCGTCGATGAGCAAGTTAATGCTATGAAACGGGCGACTGAGAAGTCGCCCGTTGTCATTAATTCTGTAACCTGCGCCCGCAGCTCTCCCGATTTACATCAAACCTATCGCACAGCGCTGTGGTTAAGGCAACGCAGGCGACTGCTACGCAGTCGAGCGGGAGCAAGCTCCCTCGCCACAGGGATCGCGCTCGACTTGTGCGGGTTGGCGCATCAGCCATGGCAGCAGCTGTGTGGCTTGGCCTCGTCGTATTTATCGTGGTGGCGCACCCAGTCCATGATTTCGTCTTCGTTGCGGCCCTTGGGCGTCAGGTCGAGGTAGTTGTAGGTGCCGACCAGGATGTCGAGGCCGCGGGCGTAGGTGGAGTAGGTGTGGAAGATGTCGCCGGCTTCGTTGCGATAAAAGACGCTCAGGCCGGGGAGTTCGCCTTCGGTGGTGTCGGTTTTTTCGTAGTTGTAGGTGGCTTTTCCACCGGCGGTGTCTTCGGCTTTGAAGCTGACGCCGAAGTCGTAGTTGAAGTCGCAGCCGTTGGACGAGACCCAGTCGAACGCCCAGCCCATGCGACGTTTGAAGGGTTGGAATTCAGCAAACGGGGCGCGGGAGACGGCGACCACGGCCACGTCATGGTGGGCCAGGTGTTGGTTGGCGCCGTCGATGTGGTCGGAGAGGAAGGAGCAGCCCTGGCAGCCTTCTGTCCAGCCGGGGCCGAACATGAAGTGGTAGATGATCAGTTGGCTGCACCCGCCGAACAGGTCGGCCAGGCTCAGTTCGCCGTGGGGGCCTTGGAAGCGGTAGGGTTTGTCGATCTTGACCCAGGGCAGGGCGCGGCGTTCGGCGCTGAGCTTGTCCCGTTCGTGGGTGAAGGCTTTTTCGTGGGCCAGGTGTTGGCGGCGGGCGGCGAGCCATTCTTCTCGCGAGACGACCGGATGATTCTCTACGTTCATGGTGATTTCTCCTGCATGGCAGAGCTGCTGAGTGGGCGCTTCAGCAACTGGTCGTTTGGCCTTCGATGAATTCGACCGGCCGTTGGTCGGCCCAAGGCAGAGACCACCCGGAAACCCGGCTGAACGGCAGCGCAGCACCTCGGTCACAACCTAGGTAGGCATCTCACTCTTCAGAGGATGGACCAGGATGACGACTTATAACTGGGACTTGATCGAAAAGTTGTTGCACGAAGTGCAGAACGGCGCCGGCCACAGCTTTACGCCTCGGCCTTATGCGGAGCAGTACGCGGCAGAGAAAGCAGCTGCAGGCGAGGAGATCGAGAACCTCGATCATCTGAAAGCGGTCGCCGGGGAGTATGAAAAACTGCTGCTGGAGCGCGGCTATATCGAGCCGCGGCCGGAGGAAGAGGGCGGTAATGGCGAGAATTTCGTGCTGACGCCCCGTGGCTCGCGGTTGCTGAGCCTGATCGACAGCAGCATTCCGGGTAATGATCATCCGCGTCAGGTGCTGGATGACCAGGAAGATGCGCTGGATGAGTTTACGTTTGATGATTTGGCTTCGAAGGCGCAGATTGCTTAGGAACCAGGCACAAACCTTGTGGGAGCGAGCTTGCTCGCGATAGCGGTCTGGCATTCAACAGATGTATTGCCTGTTCAATCGCTATCGCGAGCAAGCTCGCTCCCACATTTCCCACATTTCCCACATTTCCCACATTGGAGCTCCAACATTGGATCTTCAGTGGTTTCAAGACCGTGCTGCTTTCAGGCACTTCAAATCAGTGAAATCCTTCTTCACCCCGTCGATTTTCTTCAGCAGTCGCTCGCGCTGGGGCGGGGTGCTTTCGGCCATCAGGTCCACCAGCAGGCTGCGAGCCTGGGCTTCGGTTTTGCTGAAGGCTTCGCGGTAGGCGGGTGTCCAGAGGCTTTCGCGGTTGACCAGCAACTGCTCGATGCGTTTCGGGAAGTCGGGGCTGTGGCGTTGGGCCACGGCTTCGCTGAACTGGTTTTGCCAGTGGGCGCGGTTGGCGATCCATTGCTGGTTCTGATCGCCCAGGGCGGTGGACCAGGCGACTACCCGCTGGCGCTGGGCGTCGTTGAGCGGGCCGAGCCAGTCGTTCAGGCGTTTGACCATGCGCTCGCTGCGTTCCTGGATCTGCTCCTGCAAGGTCGGCTTGAGGTATTGCTGCTGGCGCTTGCGCTGGTCCTTGACGAAGGCCGCGTCCATGTCGGCGACCTGGTCGTCGCTCAAGCCTTGCAGCAATTCGATGGCCGACGGGGTGATCTCCCGGGCGGTTTCGGCTATCGCGGCCTTGGCTTCGCGGGTGCGCTGCTGCAGGGCTTCGTCGGTCACCTGGTTGGTTTGCACCATGGTCTTCAGGCGGTCCAGCCAATCCAGGTAGCCGGGCAATTGCGTGGTGCAGTGCCAGCTCAAGTGCTCCCTGAGGCGTTCGTTGAACCAGTCTTTCTGTTCGCCGTTGATCTCCAGGTAGTCGTTGAGGGTCCAGGGGATGATCAGGTCGAGGTTGCGGTAGGCCAGGCCTACGCGGCTGCAGGCGGTGAGCGTCAGCAGCAGGGCGATGAACAGGGCAGTGCGGGTCAACCAGCGCGACATGAGCGAGTCCTTGCAAAAGCGTAGGTGCTTTGTTGGAGCATGGCAGGCACGCAGCAGTTCAGCCGATCGAATACGTAACGCTTAGTAAAAAGGATGGGCCATCTTGAGGGTCAGCAGGCTGTCGCATTCGCTGTTGTGGCCGGAATACGCCGAGCAACTGCTGCCGCTGAGGCTTGAGTCGCTGTAGATCAGGTCCAGGTCGAGGCCCTTCCAAGGCCGGGAAATTTTCAACGACCAGTCGCTGAAGCTGCCTACGTAGCCGTTCTCGACCGACACCGGTGTATTGAGCTGGTGGGTAGTGTATTTGGCGCTGATGCCAATGCCGAACGGCACGTTGCCGCCCAGGTCGGCGAACAGCGTGCTGTTCTGTTTGTCCGGATCGTTGCTCAGGGCCGCGCCGAAACGGCTGCCGAGCACGGTCAGACCGCCGTAGAACTCCTGGCTGTCGAGGGTATCGGCGGTGGGGTAGCTGTAGTGGATCAGGCCGACCTCGTAGCCCAGGGTCTGGTCGAAGGGTTGTTTAAAGCCCATGTAGGAATCGATTTCGAGGTCGGCCGAGGAGGTCAGGCCGGCGCTGGGTGACCACTGACCAACGTACCAGCCGCTGTCATGGCTCAGGTCCAACCCACCATGAAACGAGCCGGTGCTCGACGGCGTGACGAGACCCTCGGCCATGCTGCGGCTGGGGGTGGTGCCCAGTTTGAGGTCGAAGTCGCCGAGTTCGCGTTGGAACACCTGCCCCTGGGCGAGGGAGCACGTCAACAGGCTGATCGCCAGCGCAACAATAGGAATACGCATGCTTCACTCCATGAAATAGCGAGGAGCAGGAATTAAGCTGAAACGCTTGAGCTAGAGAGGTGCAAGGATACCGGCGAATGATCGGCAGCGAAGGCCGTTCGTCGATTCATGGGAAATGAATGGAGCGGGGAGGGGTCCAGTCCAAGCGCTTCGAAGCTCAAAGCGCTTTGGGACCAGGTGACGCGCAGGTTACTTCTTGCCCAGGCTGATCTGCTTGGACGGGCCGAATGTCTGGCCGCTGACGCCTTTGGCAATTTGCTGGATCTCGCCGCCGGACTTGAGGAACGCAGCGATCTGGTCATTGATCGACTCGCTGGTTTCAACGGCTGGAGCTGGCTTTGCTTTGCTGTTGGATGCTTTTACGCGCATGACGGCCATTAACCTGTAGATAATTAATTGGGCCAGGCATCGTACAGGAAATACTTGACAATTGCTTGGCAAATATCCTTCTGAATGATCGCTGGCGTGACGGGAATAATCAGCCGTTATCCGGCAATAATTGCCCTAAGCCTCTGTTTTAAATAACAACCGTTTGAAGAATATTATGCCGAGCGTGGACGGCACGCACCGTTACCGGCCTGACGAATGGCTGTGCCTCGGACGAAAACCCAGGAAAATCAACGATTGTGCCAGGCCTTCCAGGCAAACCTTGCCGGCGGCCACGAATCGCGCCGCAAAACCGGGTAGAATGCCGCCCACGCAATGAGGGTATTGGAAATGGCTTTAGTCGGGCGCTACAACAGTTTGCAAGTGGTTAAACACACTAACTTCGGTTTATATCTGGACGGCGGTGCGGACGGCGAAATCCTGCTGCCCAATCGATATATTCCCAAGGATATTCCCAGTGAAGATGAAGACTGGCTCAATGTTTTCATTTATCTGGACAGCGACGATAAATTGATCGCCACCACCGAAAAACCCAAGGTTCAGGTCGGTGAGTTCGCCAGCCTGAAAGTGGTTGAGGTCAACAGCATCGGCGTGTTCCTGGACTGGGGCCTGCCCAAGGACCTGTTGCTGCCGTATTCCGAAGAAAAGCGCCAGATGACCGCCGGCGAATACTGCGTGGTGCACGTCTACCTCGACAAGCACACTCGCCGCATCACCGCCACGGCACGCCTGGATCGTTATCTGGACAAGACCCCGGCCAACTACACGCCGGGCCAGGAAGTGGATTTGCTGGTCGCCGAAGCCACCGACATGGGGTTCAAGGCGATCATCAATAACAAGCACTGGGGCCTGATCCACAAGAATGAAATCTTCAAGTTCATGCGCGCCGGCATGCAGGAAAAAGGCTTCATCAAGGAGATTCGCCCGGACGGCAAGATCAGCCTGAGCTTGCAGCCGGTGGGCCAGGAAGCCGCCACCAGCCTGAACGCCAAGATCCTCGCCAAGTTGCGAGAGAACAACGGCACCCTGGCGGTCAGCGACAAGAGCGACCCGGCGCTGATCAGCAGCCTGTTTGGCGTGAGCAAGGGCAACTTCAAGAAGGCCATTGGTGCGCTGTACAAGAATGGGCAGATTGTCATTCATGCCGATCGTATTGAATTGAGCTGATCTCAGCCGAGCCCAGCTTTGTGGCAAAAAGGACTCTGTGTGGCGAGGGGATTTATCCCCGCTGGGGCGCGGAGCGGCCCCACGACAGCTAACTTGCCCTGCCTGGCACACCGAGGCGCCAGGCTCAGGGGCTGCTTCGCAGCCCAGCGGGGATAAATCCCCTCGCCACAGGAACTGTGCCCGCCTTTAGTCTGTATACAAATCCCTGCACCTTTAGCATGCACCCGCGCCCTGTTCGTGGGCGCATGCCTGTTCCTGCGTGGCCTTCCTCTGCGCCACACACCCCGGTTTGTCTCACATCTTGCGCGCATGGCACGCATTCTGCGTAGCAACGCGTATACAAACCATGCCGGCTCCCGTGCGCAGTATGGTGAGCAGGTCGATACGGGGGCACGGCGGTACTCAAAGGAGCCCCGCAATGTCCGAGCAATTGCCCAACGGCTACAGTCCCCGCCTCTACAACGAGGACCTGGGCCCGCTGCCGCAGAAATGGAATTGGTACAACATCTTCGCGTTCTGGATGAGTGATGTGCACAGCGTCGGCGGTTATGTCTTCGCCGCCAGTCTGTTCGCCTTAGGCCTGGCGAGTTGGCAAGTGCTTATCGCCTTGCTCGGCGGGATCTGCATCGTGCAACTGATCGCCAACCTGGTCGCCAAGCCGAGCCAACAGGCTGCGGTGCCGTACCCGGTGATCTGTCGGCTGGCGTTCGGGGTGTTCGGGGCGAATATTCCTGCGGTCATTCGCGGTTTGATCGCCGTGGCCTGGTACGGCATTCAGACGTACCTGGCCTCCAGCGCGCTGATCATCGTGGTGCTGCGGTTTTTTCCTTCGATGGAGGTTTACGCGACGCCGCATTTTGCCGGTTTGTCCTACCTGGGTTGGTTCGGTTTCCTCAGCCTGTGGTTTGTCCAGGCGCTGGTGTTCTGGACTGGCATGGAATCGATCCGTCGTTTCATCGACTGGGCCGGGCCGGTGGTGTACGCCGTGATGTTCCTGTTGGCCGGCTGGATCGTGTGGAAGGCCGGTTGGAGCAACATCAGCTTCACCCTGGCGGAAAAGTCCTTGTCCGGCTGGCAGGCGTTCGGCCAAGTGATCGTGGCGACGGCCCTGGTGGTGTCGTACTTTTCCGGCCCGACCCTGAATTTCGGCGATTTCAGCCGTTACTGCCGGAGCATGTCTGACGTGCGCCGGGGTAATTTCTGGGGGCTGCCGGTGAATTTCCTGGCGTTCTCCCTGGTCACCGTGGTGATTGTTTCCGGGACCTTGCCGGTGTTCGGTGAAATGCTTCACGACCCGATTGCCACTGTGGCACGCATCGACAACGACGTGGCGGTCTTGCTGGGGGCCTTTGCCTTCGTGACCGCCACCATCGGCATCAACATTGTCGCCAACTTCGTCTCGCCGGCCTTCGACTTCGCCAACGTCGCCCCCAGCAAAATCAGTTGGCGCGCCGGCGGCATGATCGCGGCGGTGGCTTCGATTTTCATCACGCCGTGGAACCTGTTCAACAACCCCGAAGTGATCCACTACACCCTGGACGTGCTGGCGGCGTTCATCGGCCCGCTGTTCGGGATCCTGCTGGTGGATTACTACCTGATCAAAAAACAGCAGATCGACGTCGATGCGCTGTTCAATGACGGGCCCAGCGGGCGCTACTACTACAGCGGCGGCATCAACTGGACGGCGGTCAAGGCGTTGATTCCGGCGACGCTGATGGGTGTGGCGATCACCTTCACACCCGTGCTGCAACCGATGGCCAACTTTGCCTGGTTCACCGGCTGCTTCCTCGGCGGGGTGTTGTATTTCGCCTTGGCGCGACGCGAGCCGGCCACGCAGTCGAGCAAGGCGTTCAGCCCGGCCGGCCAGGCCTGATCAACGCAGGGCGGTCTGGGCGCAAGGGCTCGCCGCGCCTCGGCTGGCGGGCCGCAGCAACAGGCCACCGGCCAGCACCAGGCCGCTGCCGGCAATGATCAGCGCCGGTTGCAGGCCGCCGCTGAAATGGCTGCTCAGCGCCGCCAGCAGGGGGCCGCTGAGTTGGCCCACGGCAAAGCAGGCGGTCAACAGGCCAGCGTTGCGCTGGGTGGCGTGGGGCGCCAGTTCCCGGGAGCGCAGCATCACCAACTGCATGCAGGCCAGGAACGGTGTGCCACACAGGATCACCCCCAGCGCCAGCCCCGGCCCGCTGCCCAGCAGGCAGGCAAATACCCCGGCGGCTTGCAGCCAGAGCGTGCCGATCAGCCAGCGGCCGGTGGTGTTCGGGTTCGGCCGTCGCCGGCTGACCAGCAACACGCCGCTGGCGGCGGCCAGGCCGAAGCAGGGCCAGAACAGATCGGCCAGCCATTGGCCGTGGAACTGCGCTGAGGCCATTTGCGACAGGAACGTCGCCGGAATGATGTAGCCCACGCCGTACAGGGCGTACACCACGCCCAGTCGAGCGATGCCCGCGTTCGGCGAAGGGGCGGTCGGCCCAGGGACAGGTGTTGCGGCTGCCGGCTGCGGCAGGATCGGCAAGATCGCCAGCAACATCGCCAAGGCCACGCCGGCATACACCAGCCACAGGGTGGCGGAGGTCTGGCCCAGCAGGTTCGAGCCGAGGGCGAGCAGGCCGGTCAGGAAAATCCCCAGGCCCGGCCCGGCAAACACCAGGGCACCGAGCCGTGGCCGTCCCACCGCCGCGGCCAAGGGTTGGCTCAGGGCGGTGATCATCACCATCACCCAGGCGCTCGCCACGCCGGTGCCGAAACGCAGCGCCAGGTGCGGCCAGAAGCCCCAGGCCCAGAACGACGCCAGGGTCAGCAGCACGCACAGCCACAGGCCGCCGAGCAACCGTCGCCGCACCTGTTCCGGACGACGGGCGAACATGGCGTCCAGCGCGCCAAGGAAGTACCCCAGGTAGTTGGCGGCGGCAATCAGACCGGCGGCGGTCAAGTCGACCTGACCTTCGCCGATCAAGTGAGGTAACTGGGGCGTCAAGGCGAAGCGGCCAATGCCCATGGCCATCATCAGCGCGATGAAACTGCCGAGCAGGCGAGTAAGAGGTGACATGGTCGTTCTCCGGTGTCGGGGCGAATGACCGTCAGGCTAGGACTGATTGACTTTCATTAAAAATGAATAATAGTGAGTAACTTGTTCTTTTTTGGAGAAGGTCATGGAGTTCAGTCAACTGCGGATTTTCCAGGCCGTGGCCGAGGAAGGTTCCATCACCCGGGCCGCCGAGCGCCTGCACCGGGTGCCGTCGAACCTGTCGACCCGGCTCAAGCAGCTTGAAGAGCAACTGGGTGTGGACCTTTTCCTGCGGGAGCGTCAGCGTTTGCAGTTGTCGCCCGCAGGTAAAGTGCTGCTGGACTATGCGGCCAAGCTGTTCGCCTTGCACGACGAGGCCCATGCCGCCGTGCAGGGTGGGCAGCCGGCCGGGGATTTCCTGCTGGGCACGATGTACAGCACGGCGGCGACGCATTTGCCGGACCTGCTGGCGGCTTATCACCGGGCGTACCCGGCGGTGAACCTGCAAGTGCAATCGGGGCCCAGTGGCGAGCTGCTTGAAGGCCTGCTCACCAACCGGCTCGACGCGGCACTGGTGGACGGCCCACTGGAGTTGGCGGGGCTGGATGGCGTGCCGTTGTGCGAAGAGCGGTTGGTGCTGATTACCGAGGCCGATCATCCGCCGGTACGCAGTGCCCTGGATGTGCAGGGCCGCGCGGTGTTCACGTTCCGGCGTGGTTGCTCGTACCGGATGCGATTAGAGGCCTGGTTTGCCCATGATCACGCGACCATGGGCCGGGCGATGGAAATCGAGTCTTACCAGGGGATGCTGGCGTGTGTGATCGCCGGGTCCGGGGTGGCGTTGATGTCCGAGTCGATGCTGGCCAGCCTGCCGGGCCGCGAGCGGGTCACGGTGCATTCGCTGGCCGAGCCGTTCGCCAGCGCCACCACCTGGCTGATGTGGCGCAAAGGCATGGTCGGAGCCAACCTGAACGCCTGGATCGAGTTGCAACAACAGGCCTGGCCGCGGGGGCCAATGCTCACGGCGCAATCGGCTTGAACTCCGGGAGGTGGATTTGGATCAATTCAGTAACAGATCATTGCAAACTGAGACGAGCATTGCGTAGAACATCGGACTATTATCAGTGCGAAGGGGCCACAGAAATCTGCCGCTCGCACCACCCTGAGGGGGCACCACGATGAAAGAGAAAATCCAGAACTGGCTTCACGACTTGGGTGTCGCGCTTGGCCTGATCGAACCGCCGATGCAACCGGTACCGATCCGCACCGATGACGAGCAACGCCGCCGCCAACCGCGCCGCCGGTAAATACATCGCCGAATTTGGAGAGATCGCAGTTCCGGACCATTTCAATGGAGATGGCCCGGAACTGCGATCTTTTTATTTCTGAAGACAGAACCTGTGGGAGCGAGCTTGCTCGCGATAGCGGTGGACCGGCCTGCATTCTTGTTGAATGTACTGCCGTCATCGCGAGCAAGCTCGCTCCCACAGGGATCTCATTGTCGAGCATTGGCGGTCAAACCGCCTCGGCCACCACCTTCGGCCGTGGCGACAGCACGCTCACCAGCACAAAACTCACCAGCGCCACGCTCAGGCTGTAGTAGATCGGCGTGTTGGCGTCCAGGCCGTCCTTGAGCATGAAGAACAGCGCGGTCAAGAAGCCCAGCGACATGCTGGTGATGGCGCCGGCGGTGGTGGCGCGTTTCCAGTAGATGGCGCCGATCAACGGGATCAACATGCCGCCCACCAGCAGGTTGTAGGCCAGGGTCAGGGCGCTGATCACATCGCTGACCACCAGGGCGATCACCAGGACCACCGCGCCCATCAGCAGGGTCGCGATGCGGTTCTCGTGGGCGTCGGCACTGCCGCTCTCACGGCCCTGGCGCAGACGGGGCAGCAAGTCCTGGACCACCGTGGTGGACGCGGCGAGCAGGCCCGCCGCGGCGGTGGACATCAAGGCCGCCAGGGCTGCGGCGATCACCAGGCCACGAATGCCGTTGGGGAGGCTGGTCTGCACCACGCTGGCGAAGGCATTGTTGACGTTCTCCAGGTCCGGCAGCAACACCTTGGCCGCCATGCCGATCAACGCCCCGGCCAGGCCATACAGCACGCAGTACAGGCCGGCGGCGGTGCCGGCCACTTTGGCCACGCCTTCGCTGCGGGCGGTGAACACGCGCTGCCAGATGTCCTGGCCGATGAAGATGCCGAAGAAGTAGATCAGGAAGTAGGTGAGGATGGTGTCCCAGCCAATCGCGGTGAAGTCGAAGTAGCTGGCCGGCAGTTTAGCCACCATGGCATCCCAGCCGCCCGCGTCACTGATGGACATCGGCATCAGCAGGAACACCAGGCCGACGGTCATGATCAGGAATTGCACGATGTCGGTGAGGGTCAGCGACCACATGCCGCCGATGGTGGAATACAGCACCACCACGCCGCCGCCCACCAGGATCGACACCCAGAACGGCAGGCCGAACAACACCTGCATCACGGTGCCGATGGCAATGGTCGAGGTGGCGCCGATCATCAGTGCGTAAACCAGCATGATCAGCGCACTGGCCTGGCGCGCCGCCGGGTTGTAGCGGCGTTCCAGCACTTGGGTCACGGTGTAGATCTTGAGCTTGAGCAACGGCTTGGCGAGGAACAGGCTCAGGCCGACGATGCCCAGGCCGATGGCGCCGCACAGCCAGAACCCGGAAATGCCGTAGACGTAGCCCAGGCGCACGGTGCCGATGGTGGACGCACCGCCCAGGACGGTAGCGGCCATGGTCCCCAGGTAGAAGCCCGGGCCGAGGTTGCGCCCGGCCACCAGGTAGTCGTCACGGGTCTTGGCGCGGCGCATGCCGTACCAGCCGAGGGCGATCATGCCAGCGGCATAGATGAGAACGACGATTAAGTCCAAAGCCATGGTGGCGTGTCTCCGATTGTCTTTTTTATAGTGGGGACGGCTGGTACCCCAGCCAGAAAAGCTCGGGTACTGCCCTTGTGGCGAGGGGATTCATCCCCGTTGGGCTGCGAAGCAGCCCCAAAACAGCCAACTCAATCTGTCTGGCCCACCGAGGTGTCAGGGTTTGGGAGCGCTGCGCGCTCCAGCGGGGATAAATCCCCTCGCCACAGGTTCTGTGCTCGGCTGATTTTTGCTCCGCGGATCATCCGGCCCATACACCGCCGCCGGCTCAGGGAACACCCCAAGCAGCACCAGGTACACCACCGAAGCCAGGCCCAGGGTCACCGGCAGGCTGATGTCGATCCCGCCGGCCAATTCCCCCAGCGGCCCGACGAACTGCCCCGGCAGGTTGACGAAGCACAGCCCCACCAGCGCACTGGGGATCCAAGCCCCCAGGCCACGCCAGTTCCAGCCGTGGCTGAACCAGTAGCGCCCGCCGGTTTCACCGCGGGTGAACACTTGCAGGTCATCCGGGCAGTAGAAGCCGCGGCGCACCAGCAGGCCGATGATCATGATCACCATCCACGGTGTGGTGCAGGTGATGATCAGCACGGCGAAGGTGGATACGCTCTGCACCAGGTTCGCCGCGAAGCGCCCGATGAAGATGAAGGCAATCGACAGCACGCCGATCAGCAGCGTGGCCTTGACCCGCGACAGCACCCTTGGGAACACGCTGGACATGTCCAGCCCGGTGCCATACAGCGAGGTGGTGCCGGTGGACATGCCGCCGATCACCGCGATCAGGCACACCGGCAGGAAGAACCACCCCGGCGAAACCGCCAGCAGCCCGCCCACGTAGTTGTTGGCCGCGATGTAGTCCGGCGCCTTGATCGCCACGATGGTGGCGGTGGCGAGGCCGAACAGGAACGGGATCAATGTCGCCAGTTGTGCCGCGATCACGGCCAGCATGATGCGGCGCTTGGGCGTGTTGCGGGGGATGTAGCGCGACCAGTCGCCCAGGAACGCTCCGAAGGAAATCGGGTTGCTCATGGCTACCAGCGCCGCGCCGATGAAAGCCGCGTAGAAGCCCGGCTGGCCGAGGCTGACCGTGCCGGCGAACTGGCTGTCGAAGGTCGGTGCGAAGGCGAAAATGCCCAGCAGGAACAGCAGGCTGGCGGCCCACACGGCAATGCGGTTGACCCACAGCATGAAGCGGAAGCCGTAGATGCAGACCGTCAACACCAGCAGGGCGAACAGGCCGTAGGCCAGGCCCAGGCTCAGGTCGGTTTCCGGCACGCCGACCAGCCGCTTGGCGCCGCCGATCAACGCATCGCCCGAGCTCCACACCGACAGCGAGAAAAACGCGATGGCGGTCAGCAACGAGAGGAACGAGCCGACGATGCGCCCGTGCACGCCGAAGTGCGCACCGGAAGACACCGCGTTGTTGGTACCGTTGAGCGGGCCGAACAGGCCCATCGGCGCGAGAATGATCGAACCCACCAACACGCCCAGCACAATCGCCCAGACCCCGGCCTGGAACGACAAGCCGAACAGCACCGGGAAACTGCCGAGCACGGCGGTGGCGAAGGTATTGGCGCCGCCGAAGATCAGGCGAAACAGGTCGCCCGGGCCGGCAGTGCGTTCGTGGTCCGGGATCTGTTCGACCCCGTTGGTTTCAATGTGCGTAAGGCTTTTATCGTTATTGTTATGCATGATCTGCTCCGATCATCGAGGCGCGTTCATCGAATGTGAATGTCGCCTGTTGCTAAGGGGATGGCAGCCCTTCCGGCATTGCGGACAAGTGTTCGTGACAGGCCAGCCACAGGCCTTGTTGTTCTTGGCGAAACACAATGGTTTCGCGCTCCTGGCTAGAGTGAAGCTCCCCTTGCATGCGCAGCTCGGTGGCCACGTCATGGATGAAAATCGCCACGTCCCCTTGCAGGCTGACGAAGGCGTTGCTCGAGGTGCAGTTCAGCACCTCGAAGCCATCCTCGGACCGCCAGCGATCCCACAATGCCTGGTAGGCATCGCGTGACAGCAGGGGCTGTTCAAGGGTGTGGAACACGAAACTCGCATCGGCCGTGAACGCACCGAAGTAGGCGTCGCGGTCATTGCGGGCGAAGGCCGACACCAGCTCGGCGGCGGCCTTGAGGATTTGATCTCGATCGTTCATGGCCGCACCTCAACGATGAACCACGCCGGGCAGTACGCAGAGCATCTCGTACAGCAGGTTGGCGCCCAGCAGCGAGGTGTTGCCGGTGGTGTCGTACGGCGGCGAGACTTCTACCAGATCGCAACCGACCAGGTCGAGGCCCTGGCAGCCCCGGACGATTTCGATCGCCTGGATGGTGGTCAGGCCGCCGATTTCCGGAGTGCCGGTGCCGGGCGCCCAGGCCGGGTCGATGCCGTCGATGTCGAAGCTCAGGTATACCGGGCCGCCGCCGACTTTCTCGCGCACTTCGGCCATCAGTGGAGCGAGGGATTTGTGCCAGCACTCTTCGGCCTGGACCACGCGAAAGCCCTGGTTGCGGCTCCAGTTGAAATCATCGGCGGTGTAGCCCTGGGCCCGCAGGCCGATCTGCACCACGCGGTCGCAATCGAGCAGGCCCTCCTCCACGGCGCGGCGGAAGGTGGTGCCATGGGCGATCTTCTCGCCGAACATGTGGTCGTTCACATCGGCGTGGGCGTCGATGTGCACCAGGCCGACCTTGCCGTGTTTCTTGTGGATCGCCCGCAGGATCGGCAGGGTGATGGTGTGATCGCCCCCCAGGGTCAGGGGGATGACGTTGTGTTCGAGGATCTTGTGGTACGACTCTTCGATGATCCGCACCGCGTCCAGCAGGTTGAAGGTGTTGATCGGCACATCGCCGATGTCCGCCACCGACAGTGAGTCGAACGGCGCGGCGCCGGTGGCCATGTTGTAGGGGCGGATCATCACGGATTCGGCGCGAATCTCGCGAGGGCCGAAACGAGTGCCGGCGCGCAGGGAGGTGCCGATGTCCAGCGGCACGCCGACGAAGGCCGCGTCCAGGCCGGCAGCGGTTTGCAAATGGGGGAGTCGCATCATGGTGGCGATGCCGCCGAAGCGCGGCATTTCGTTGCCGCCCAGTGGTTGGTGAAGAGTCTTGTCCACGGGTAGGGCCTCATCGCTGTTTTATTTATCAGGGGCCGATTCTGCGAAAAGCCGCTGGCGTGAAGAATCGCTGGGGGCAAATACTTAGTTCAGATTTTTCTAAACTAATGGCGGGCGGGGCGATAGACTCTTTGTGGCGGGGAGCTTGCTCCCGCTGACTGAAGGAGCTGTGTAGGAGCTGTCGAGCGGAGCGAGGCTGCGATCTTTCCCCCGACACTTGAATCCCAAGCGAAAGATCAAAAAGATCGCAGGCTTCGCCAGCTCCTACAGGGCTCAATGGGGATAAATCCCCTCGCCACAAATGTGCATTGACTCGATTGTATGGAGACCCCCAATGGCCAACGCTCTACCCGACCTGAAACTGCTGCGCATTTTCGTCAGCGTGGTCCGGCACCAGGGGTTCGCCAATGCCCAGCACGAGCTCAACCTGTCCACGTCGGCCATCAGCACCTACATGAGCCAGTTGGAATCGGCCCTGGGCCTGGTGCTGTGTCATCGCGGCCGGGGCGGGTTCAGCCTGACCAGCAAGGGCGAGCTGTTCCATCAGGAAACCCTGCGCCTGTTGGGCGAGCTCGAAGGGTTCGAGCAGTACGCCGCCGCACTCAAGGGGGAGCTGCGCGGTACGTTGAACCTGGGGGTGATCGACTCCACCGTCAGCGACAAGGCCTTGCCGTTCGCCGAAGCCATCGGCGCCTACAGCCAGGAACATCCAGCGGTGCATTTGCATCTGTCGGTCATGAGCCCTTACGAGCTGCAACTCGGCGTGCAGGACAACCGCCTGGACCTGGCCATCGGTGCGTTTTCCACGCGCATGAGCGGGCTGGTCTACATGCCGCTGTACCGTGAGCAGCACTGGTTGTATTGCAGCAACCGCCACCCGTTGTTCAACGAGCGGCGCATTCCCGAGCAGGTCATCACCCAGCAGCGCATGGTCGGGCGCGGTTACTGGAGCCAGGCCGAACTCGCCCGCCACGGCTTCAAGCACAGCGCGGCGACGGTGGAGAGCATGGAGGCGCAGTTGATCCTGGTGCTGTCCGGTGCCTACATCGGCTACCTGCCTGAGCACTACGCCCAGGCCTGGGTCGACAGGGGTGACTTGCGCGTGCTGCTGCCAGCGACCTTCGGCTATCAGGCGCCGTTTTCGATGATCGTGCGCCGCGGTCGCAGCCGCGAGCCGCTGATCCAGACGTTCCGTGATTTGCTCAAAGCTCAACTGAATCAGGCCTGACCATGTCCAGAATCCAGTGCCCGCGTTGCCACAGGCCACAAAGCCATTGCCTGTGCCCGCTGATCCCCAGCCTCGACAGCCGCACCCGCGTCTTGCTATTGCAGCATCCCAGCGAAGTGAACCATGCCTTGAACACCGCCCGCCTGGCGGCGTTGGGGCTCAATAACGCCGAGTTGATCGTGGGTGAGGTGTTCGAGGATCTGCCCCGGTTGCTCGATCAACCGGGTTATCAGGCGCGGTTGTTGTTTCCCGGCGACGAGGCGCTACCGTTGCAGGCCCGCGCCCCGTCCGATGAGCCGCTGCTGTTGGTCGTTCCCGATGGCACCTGGCGCAAGGCCCGCAAGCTGCTGCACCTCAACCCGCTGCTGGCGGCACTGCCGAGGGTGACCCTGGCCGAAGGCGGAGTGTCCCGTTACCGCTTGCGCAAGGCGCCGGGGCCGGGGGCGTTGTCGACGGTGGAGGCGATTGTCCAAGCGTTGCAGGTCCTGGAGGCTCCGGCGAGTTTCGAGGCGTTGCTGAGGCCGTTCGAGGCCTTGATCGAGGGGCAGATTGTGGCGATGGGGGAGCAGACCTATCAGCGTAATCATGCTGAAAAATAGGTGGTGTGGCTGCCGGCCTCATCGCGAGCAAGCTCGCTCCCACAATGGATTTTTGTGCGCTGGAGCCCCCTGTGGGAGCGAGCCTGCTCGCGATAACGGTAGAACAATCAAAGAAAGTCTCAGCTCAAGGCCTACCGCTCGCGCATCGCCTCGGTCCGCGCCTTCAACACCGGCTTGAGCAAGTAATCCAGGACACTTTTCTCCCCGGTGATGATATCCACCGTCGCCACCATTCCCGGAATGATCAGCAACGGCTTGGCATCCCCGCCCAAGTGGTTTTTGTCAGTGCGCACCTGGATCAGGTAGAAGCTGTTGCCCTTGTCATCGGTGATGGTGTCGGCGCCAATCAGTTCGAGCCTGGCGCTCAGCCCGCCATAGATCGTGTAGTCGTAGGCGCTGAACTTGACCATGGCCTTCTGGCCCGGGTGCAGGAACGCCACGTCCTGGGGGCGGACCTTGGCTTCGATCAGCAGGTTGTCTTCCAGGGGCACGATTTCCACCATGTCGTTGCCCGGCTGCACCACGCCGCCGATGGTGTTGACCTTCAGTTGCTTGATCACCCCATGCACCGGCGAGACCACTGTCGTGCGGGTCACGCGGTCGTCGATGGCGATGCTCGAGGCGGTGATTTTCGACAGTTCGGTGCGTTTCTCGTTGAGGTCCTTGGCCGCCTCGGAGCGGAAGGTCTGTTCCGATTCGTCGATCTTGCTCTTGATCTCGTTGATCGCCGATTCGGCCCGGGGAATCGCCAGGGTGGTGGCGTTGAGCGAACCGCGGATTTCCACCGCGCTGCGCTTGAGCCGCAGGATCTCCACCGGCGACACCGCCCCGGTGCGCACCAGCGGCGTGGACATGTTCATTTCTTCCTGCAACAAGGCCAGGGCGGAGCTGAACTGGCCTTGCTTGGAGCGAAACTCCGCCAGCTCCTGGGTCTTCTGCCGCAGCTGTTCGGTCAGGGTCCGTTGTTCACTGGCCAGGCGCCGCTGGCGTTGTTCATACAGCGAGCGCTCGTCCTCGGCCACTTGCGGGGCCTTGGCGATCACCTCATCTGAAAGTTTGAAGGGCCGGCCCTCGGCCTCGGCCGACAAGCGTTCGACCTGGGCGGTCAAGGCATAGCGGTCGGCTTCGCTCTCGCCCTTGTTCGATTGATATCGCGTGTCGTCCAGGCGCAGCAGGGTGTCGCCCTTGTTCACCATCTGGCCTTCGCGCACGAATATCTCGGTGACGATGCCGCCCTCCAGGTTCTGGATCACCTGGACCTTGCTCGACGGAATCGCTTTGCCTTCGCCGGTGGTGACTTCCTGCAAGACCGCCAACTTCGCCCAGACCAGCCCGGTGATGATCAACCCGGCGGCCAGCCACACGGTAACCCGCGAGCGCCGGGGCGAATCCTGCAGCGTGGCGCCGGCGGTTTCCGGCATGAACTCGCTTTCGGCGCTTTTGCTGAAACTGCCGAAGTAGCTTCGGGCGGTTGAATCCGGTGTTTGGGCAGACATGGGCGGTACCCGTCAGTGAGAGAAAATAAAACCGAACAAAGAACCTGTGAGAGCGAGCTTGTGTGGGAGCGAGCTTGCTCGCGATAGCGATGTAACAGTCCCACCTGCGCCAGCTGATCCAATGCTATCGCGAGCGAGCTCGCTCCCACAGGGGAGGTGTTGCGCTTAAACCGCCGCAGAGCCTACCCGTCCCTTGCGCAAGGCATCGATGACTGCGTCCTTCGGCCCGTCCGCCACGATCCGACCGTTATCCAGCACCACCAACCGGTCCACCAGGCTCAGCATCGAGGTGCGGTGAGTGACCAACAGCACCGTCTTGCCCTGTACATGGGGGTGAAGCTTCTGCCGCAGGACGTCTTCGCTGGTGTTGTCCATGGCGCTGGTGGGTTCGTCCAGCAATAGGATCGGCGGGTCGAGCAACAAGGCCCGGGCCAGCAGCACGGCTTGGCGTTGGCCGCCGGACAGCAGTTGCCCGCGCTCGCCCACCGGGCGGTCGAAACCTTGGGGATGCTGGCGCGCCAGTTCGGTGACACCGGTCAGTTCCGCCACTTCCAGCATGCGCGCATCACTGATGTAGCGCGCGCCCAGGGTGAGATTGTCCCGCAGGCTGCCGGCCAGCAGCGGCAGGTCATGGGCGACGTAGCCGATCTGTTGGCGCAGGTCGGCGACGTCCAGTTGCCTCAGGTCCAGGCCGTCCAGCAGCAACTGGCCTTCCTCAGGGGCATAGAAACCCATCACCAGGCGCGCCAGGGTGCTCTTGCCCGAGCCACTGCGGCCGATGATCCCGACCCGTTCGCCGGGCTTGAGGCTGAAACTGACATTGGTCAGCGCCGGGGCGCTCTGGCTGTTGTAGTGGAACGTCACGCCGCTGACGTCCAGGGCGCCCTGCAATTGGGTACGGTCCAGGGTCCGCTGCTTGGCGTCTCGCTCCTGGGGCAACGCCATCAGGGCATCGGTGCTGCGCATGGTGAGCTGGGCTTGCTGGTAGCGGGTGATCAGCCCGGCGATCTGCCCGAGCGGGGCGAGCACCCGGCTGCCAAGCATGTAGGTCGCCACCAGCGCGCCGACGCTGAGATTGCCGGCAATGATGCTGTAGACCCCGGCGACGATGGTCGCCATGCCCGCCAGTTGTTGCAGGAACAAGGTGCCATTGGTCGCCAGTGCCGAGAGGTTGCGCGCATGGCTGTCCAGGCGGGTGAGGGCACCGTGGGTGCTTTCCCATTGATGCTGGCGCTCGCTTTCGGCGCTGCAGGCCTTGAGGGTTTCCAGGCCACCGAGGGTTTCGATCAGCAGGGCCTGGCGCTGGGCGCCGAGGGCCAGGCTTTTTTGCACGGTGTCGCGCAGGCGCACCTGGATGATCATGGCGAAGACGATGGTGATCGGAAACGCGATCACGGGAATCACCACCAGCCAGCCGCCCAACAGGCCGATCACCACCAGCATCAGCAGGGCGAAGGGCAGGTCGATCAGGCTGGTGAGGGTCACCGCCGTGAGGAATTCGCGCAGGCCCTGGAAGTCGTGGATGCTCTGGGCGAAGCCGCCGATGGTCACTGGCTTGGCCTTCATCGCCATGCCAGTGATGCGCTCGAACAGGGTGGCGGACAGAATCACGTCGGTTTTCTTGCCGGCGGTGTCCAGCAGATGGGCGCGCACCACCCGCAACACCAGTTCGAAACCGGTGCCGATCAACAGCCCCACGGCCAGCACCCACAAGGTGGACGTGGCCTGGTTCGGCACCACGCGGTCGTAGGTCTGCATGACGAACAGCGGCACCATCAGCCCCAGCAGGTTGATCAGGAAGCTCGCCAGGATCGCGTCGCTGTACAGCCAGCGCGACAGTTTCAAGGTGTCGCGAAACCACGCCTCGACCCGGGGTACCAGGGGCGAGCGCAGGTCTTCGAGTTCATGGCGCGGCCGGGCGAACAGCGCCTGGCCGCTGTAATCGGTGGTCAGCTCCTCGCGGCTGACCCACTGCTCGCCACCATCGGCTTCGCTGGGCAGGATCAGCGCCTTGCCATCCTCGCCCCAGCGCCGCAAGACCGCGCAACGGCCCCCCGCCAGGATCAGCATCACCGGCAGGTTCAGGGGGGAGATGTCCGCCAGCTCACGACGCAACAGCCGCGCCTGCAAGCTTGCCCGGGCCGCTGCGCGGGGCAGCAGGTCCAGGCTCAAGCGTTGGTGCGCCATAGGGAGCCCGGCGCTGAGGCTGGCGCGGCTGACCGTCGCGCCATGGAGTTTGCAGAGGATCAACAGGCCGTCCAGCAAGGGATCATCGAAATTCAGGCGCGGATCAGCGCCAAGGGTTGTGGGTTCCATGCTGGTCACAGTGTTCGCTCCCATTTTTTTTGGAGGGGGCTACTTCAGTTCCGGCAGCCGAGCCTGGTTCTTGACTTCGGTCTGCGCGACCGTATCGGCCGGCAGCACGATCCGTTGTTTGTGCAACAGCAGGCCCATGTTCGCCAGCACCCGGTACATCGAGTACTCCTCGGTGTAACGCACCTCGGTGTAGCGACGGTTGGCGTTGTACAGCTCGTTTTCGCTGTCGAGCAGGTCGAGCAGGGTGCGCTGGCCGAGACCGAACTGATCCTGGTATGCGGCGCGCACACGGGCGGTGGTGTCGGCATATTCGCGGGCGGTGGGGGTCTGTTTGCGGGCGTTGAGCATCGCGTTCCAGGCCAGGCGCGTGTCTTCGTTGAGCTGGCGCAGGGCGTTGTTGCGGATGTCCATGGCCTGGTTGATCTGGTGGGCGTTGGACGCCAACCGCGCCTTGTCGCTGCCACCGCGGAACAGGTTGTAGTTCATCACCACGCCGACCCGCCAGTTGTTGTCGTGGCCTTCTTCGCCACCGATGTTGTTGTTGGCGCCCACCGCCGCCTCGGCGTCGAAGCGTGGGTAGAACGGCGACTTCGCCACTTCGTACTGGCTCTCGGCGGACTGTATGTCGGCCTGGGCCGATTTCAGGTAGGGGTTGTTGTCCACCATGCTTTGCTGGGCTTCGCGCAGGTCGGCGGGGATTTCGCCTTTGGTCGAGGGCGGTGTCTCCAGCTCATCGGGCATGCGTCCGACCACGCTGTAGAAGTTGGCCTCGGCGTCGGCCAGGTCGACCTGGGCGGTGTCGTAGTTGTTTTCCGCCAGGGCCCGACGGGCGTTGGACTGGTCGGAGTCGGCGTTGCTGCCGACCCCACGCTGGGTGCGCAGGCCGATCTGGTCGTTGACCCGCATGTGCGCTTGCAGGTTGTTCTTGGCCAGGGTCACCAGCTCGCGGCGCTTGAGCACTTCCAGGTAGACCTCGATGGTGCGCAGCGCCAGATCCTGGGCCGTGCCTTGGGCGTAATAGGCCCGGGAATTGACCACGCCCTGGGTGCGTTGCACTTCATTGGCGGTGTTGAACCCGTCGAAGATCATCTGCCGCAGGCGCAGCTCCGATTGGGTGTAGGTCAGGATATTGGTGTGGTGGTTGCCCAGGGCGCGGGTGTTGGTGTTGTCACTGTAGCCACGGCCGTAACCGGCATTGAGATCCACCGATGGGAAAAAGCCCCCTCTGGCGACCTTGACGTCTTCGTTGGCCGACAGACGGCTGTCCACCCGTTGTGCCAGTTCCGGGTGAGTCGCGATGGTGCTCTGGATCGCCTCGGTCAATGACATGGCCTGCGCCTGAGAAGAGCAGGCCATGGCCAGCAAAACCGCGCTGCAGAGGGGGGTTAGAACGCGCATGGGGTGCATCTCCTGAGGTCTGTAGTGCTTCGCTTGTCGCCAAAATATTGACGTGTTTAAGATCAAAACCGTTTCAACCTTGTAACAACACAGCTAAGAACATCCTGAGCAAAACCTAAGAAGAATTTCTCATAAGAGTTATTCCAAAAAAAACTTATGAGCTTGAAAAAAACCGGCACATTGTTCAAAGCGAAAGCCTTTGAATCTGCGGGTTCTGACGGCTTTTAGGCGTCAATAAAAGTTTCATGCAGATTTTTAAGCGACGTGAAGAAGTACCGAAAGGGCGATGTGAGAAGCGGTTTTTGTGACGGTTTTTTGTCGTTTAGGCGAATTGCCAGCACCTTCTGCTTCCGCGAAAGCTGGCAGATTTTCCAGCTTTTTGGGTCGCCAAACCTGAGGACGAATTCTTCACCCAGACAGGTGCCGATTGCGGTCGGCAACGGAGGAAATGCACATGGCAGCGCTCATCGGTATCGTCAGCAAAGTGGTCGGGCAAGTTTTCGCAGAAGCGGCTGGTGGCCTGCGGCGGCCTTTGGTCGAAGGCGATCGGCTCTATGCCGGCGAACACCTGGTCACCGGTGCCGAAGGGGCTGTGGCTGTTCATCTGCAGAACGGCCAGTCGTTGACCCTGGGCCGTGAAAGCAACCTGACCCTGACCCCGCAGCTGCTGGCCAACCATGCGCCTCATGTCGACACGCCCGACACGACGACGCCGAGCGACGCGCAACTGACCGATGTGCAAAAGCTGCAGCAAGCCATCGCCGCCGGTGCCGACCCGACCCAGACCGGCGAAGCCACGGCCGCCGGGCCTGAAGGTGGCAACCCGGGTGGTGTAGGCGGTGGGCACAGTTTTGTGCTGTTGGAAGAAGTGGGTGGGGAGGTCGATCCGCTGATCGGTTTCCCGACGGCCGGGTTCAACGGGATTCCCGAATTTCCCCAGCTACGCTTGGCCGGTGACCCGGATAACACCGGCGACAATGCCGCCGTGCCGCCGGTAACCCCTGAGACGCCGGACAACCCCGTGACCCTCGACGGGGTCAATGTCCAGGGCGGCGAACTGACCACCAACGAGGCCAATCTGGCCGATGGTTCGGCCAGCAATCCGGCGGCGCTGGTGCAAAATGGCACCTTCACGGTTTCCGCGCCTGATGGGCTGAGCAGCCTGAGCATCGGCGGCATCAACGTGATCAGCGGCGGCGTGCCCGCAGGCTTTCCTCAGACCATCACGTCGGCGATGGGCAACACGTTGACCATCACGGGCTATGACCCGACCACGGGAGTGGTCAGTTACACCTACACCCTGACGGACAATGAAACCCATCCTGCCGGCGGCGGGGCCAACAACATTACCGAGCAGTTCCCCGTGGTGGCCGTCGACACCGACGGCGACACGGCCACCGGCACCCTGGACGTCAACATCACCGATGACGTGCCCCAGGCGATCGACGACAGCCACGCGAACACGGCGTCGGAAACCCTGGTCACCCTTACCGGCAACGTATTGACCAACGACCACCAGGGCGCCGACCGGATCCCCACCGGCCCCGACAGCGGGCCGATCATTGGCGGGACGTTCACTGGTACCTACGGCACCCTGGTACTCAACCCCAACGGCACATACACCTACACCCTTAACACCAGCGACCCGCAATTCGTCGCGTTGCATGGCGGGGGCAGCGGTACCGAGACGTTCACCTACACCCTGACCGACGCCGATGGCGACACCAGCACCGCGAACCTGGTGCTGCAAGTGCACAACAACGACGACCCGGTGATCATCACCGGCCTCGACACCGAAGGGGG